>JBEKTS010000001.1:0-140904 GCA_049515775.1 Nitrososphaerales archaeon
CCTTCAGCAGCTCGAATATGTCGATGGAGCTCGCCGCGTCCTCCCCCTGCCTCGTCATCTCCCTGATCCAGTTGTCGTGCGGGACCTGGAGCTCCGGGGTGTCCTCTATGGTGACTATCTTGGCGGTGGGCTTCACGAAGGCCAGGACGGCCTTCACGGTGGTCGTCTTCCCCGAGGCGGTCTCGCCGCATATCCACATGTTCATGTTGTGCTCGAGGAGAAGCCAGAGGTAGGCTGCCTCCATGTAGTCCATCGTGTTCCCGGCGCAGATCTGGGTGATGCTGATGGGGATGGCGGTGAACTTCCTGATGGTGAAGTTCGTCCCCTTGAGCGAGAGGTCCTCCCCGTAGACGATGTTGATCCTCGAGCCGTCCGGGAGTGTCCCGTCGATTATCGGGCGCCTGAAGTTGGCGGGACGGCCTATGCGCTCCGAGAGCCGCATCGAGTACTCGTCGAGGGCCTCGACCGAGTCGAAGACGAGCGTGGTGTCGCAGGACGAGAAGATCTTGTGCTCCACGAAGAGGAACCCCTGACCGTCGCAGCTGATGTCTTCCAGGTACGGGTCGCGTATCAGCGGGTCGATGACGCCGTACCCCACCTTCTCCTTCACCATGGTGTACTCGAGCCCCTTCAGGGTCTCTGCGTTCATGGCGAGGACCCTCTTCCTGTCGTCGTACTCGTAGGACCCCAGCTCCGCGAACTTCGGGTCGACGGACGCGCACTTCCGGAGTATCTCCTTCAGCTTGGCGATGTGCTCGTCCTGGTTCGCGAAGGTGAACTCCTTCGTAATCCTGAAGGCTACGGCCTCCTCAGCGGCCTTCATCAGCGTGACGCTCTTCAGCGGGATGATCGGCTCGATCGGGCTGTAGATCACCCTACCCTTGTCGTCGTCCCTGTACAGGTGGACGAAGATCGGCTCGGTGACGGGGTAGAGTATGTTCGGCTTCCCTTCGTCCAGGAGCGCCTTCGAGAGCTTCTCCTTGTACCGCGGCGTGGGGAAGCCCTTCGCCTTCAGGCCGTCGATGTAGTGCTGGAGGTGAGTGTTCCTTTCCAGCACCTTCCTGAACTCGGCCTCCGCAGCAGCCATGGCGGCCTGCGCCGCACCCTCCTTCTGCGCCGCGGCCTGCGCCGGTGATGGTGACGGCGACGGGGCGGGGGCGGCCTGGACCTGCTTGGCTTGTGCAGCGCTCATGGTACGCTCTTCTCCACCATTTGCATCAACCCTTCATCGAGGTCAGCGGCGAGACCTTGATCCCGATGTCCGGTTCGACGTCGAATGTGAGGCTGCCCATGGACTTCATCTTCGCCCCCCTGAGCTTCGAGATCTCGAGAGACTTGAGCAGCTTTCCCCTCGACTCCCTGATCGAGAGGACGAGGTGGCCATCGCACATCGAACGGATGCGGACCAGGAGGTCCGAGACCAGGGCGTAGGGGTGGAGGGTGACGACGATGCACCTGTTGGTCTGGTCCAGCGAGTCCCTGAGCCCGGCGAAGAACCCGAGGACGGAGTCCGGCGTCGCCTGGGCCGCGACCGAGGTGAGCGAGTCGATGACTATCAGCGTGCTCTTGTCCTCGAGGATGAATCGCGACATCGTCTCGAGGTAGAGCGAGGCCAGGGCGGCGTTCCAGGGGAGGCCCTGCGTGTGCAGCGTCGTTATGCTGAACTTGCCGGAGATGACGTTCTTGGTGACGTTGTAGGAGAGCTCGTCCATCTGCTTGACGAGAGTCGAGAAGGTGTTCTCGGTCGTGATGTACCTGATGCTCAGGCCCATCTCGGTCGCTCCGAAGGCGAGCTGCTGGCACAGCACGCTCTTACCGGAGTCGTTGGGACCCTCCACGAGCATGAGCGAGGGGAGCGGGACGCCGCCTATCCCGCGGTCCAGGGCGGGGTTGCCGAAGTTGATCAGCGAGACCTTGGAGGTGATGCTCGAACCGCTGCCTTCTGGCTGTGACTCGGGCAACTCGATCGTCTCCTCCTAGGTCTCCCCGAGCGTCGTGGTCCCCGCCGGCGTCGCGACCAGGACGGCCAGGGTGTCCGTCGCGTTGATCGCGTCGGCTGGGTTCAGCGTGACGACGATGTGAAGTACGTCGGACGGGTCCCACGTGCCGTAGGTGGGATACGGGCAGTTCATCGGGTTGAGCACCTTGGCACCGCCGTCCGCGGTCGTCGCCGAGACCACCGCCCAGCCGGGCGAGGAGGAGGGCGCGGTGCTGTAAGGCACCCAGACCGCGCGGCCGGTCCCGTTCGAGGCCGCAGTGTAGATCAGGATGACGTCGACGTGCCGCAGGCTGGTCGCCTGTATGGGGACGGTGCCCGTGTTCTCGACCGCGAGGGCGACCTGGGTCTGGTTCACTATGCCGACCGAGTCGACCTGCGCCCGGGTGTTGAGGTCGGCCGAGGCCATCGATGCCTGATCGTTAGCGGCCCCCATCTGCAGCGTGGAGACTTGGAGCGACGCGTTCATGTAGACCGAGAAGGTCTCCAGCAGCAGGATGGACACGAGCGCCGCGGCCACGACCGTCCCCAGGGTGGCCACTAGCGGGCCAACCTCCCGCCGGCGCTGCCGTCGCCCTCAGATCGAGAAGGTGTAATCAAAGGAGGTCCCCACGTAGCTCGTGATCTGGAAGTAGTAGTTCCCCGAAGACAGCGGGGCCGCCGTCGTGATCACCACCTCCATCGTCTGTCCCGGACCGAACGACCCCGGAGCGGTGGAGTTGTTGTCGCTGATGCCGACGCCATCGTCCACGACCGAGAACGTCCAGTAGGGCGGCGTGTCGCTGCTGTTGCCTCCGTACCTCAGCATCTGGAAGGCGTCTGTCGGGCCGAAGAATATCGTCGACTGCTCGATCGTGAGAGGCGAGAGGCTCGTGATGCCCGTGTTCTTGATGTAGACGTCGACCGTCGTCGCGCCAGGCACCCCGTAGGCGAAGATCACCGTCATCTGTAGGTCCACCTTGTTCTTGTCCTGCGCCGCCTGGCCTGCGAACGCGTTCGAGATGAGCGCCACACCCGGGATGACGCTCGAGGCCACCAGCGAGACGGCGATGACGGCCGCGACAACGAAGAACCCCTCAGTGATGGCGGAGCTCGAGCGGATGAACGGCGGAGGCCTCATCGAAGGCAGGGACACCCTCATCATCACGACATCTTCTCCTCATCCACGACGTCCATCGCCGCGTCAGGCAGGTGGAGGTAGAACGACGCCTTCATCGCGGCCATCATCTCCCTGAACCGGAGCGAGAGCGAGATGTTGAACAGGGACTTCTCGAACTCGTCGAGCAGGAAGAGCGCGACCTGGTGGTCCTCGACCAGGAGCTCCTCGCCCTTCCTGTGGGGGACGTCGAACTCCCCCTTCTCGATGAGCGTCACGCAGTCGACGAGCATCTTGGCGACCTCGTCGCTGATCCAGTTGCGGTTCACGTACGAGCCCAGGATGTCTATCGTCCTCTCCTTCCCGAAGATGCCGGCGAGGAGGTTCGCGAGCTCGAGCGAGTTCATCCTCTTCATAAAGTCCATCGTCGGCTGACCGACAGACGGCTCGCTTCCCTTGGAAGGCGACTGGGACGAGCCGCGATCCATGAGGACGAGGGGGAAGCCCGGGGCGGCGCCGAGCCCAGAGCCCACGGACGGCCTCGGCGAGACCGGAGAGATCATCGAGGTCGACCCGCCCGATTGCCTCGGGTCGGCGGCCTGCGCCTGTTTCTGATTGGAAGAGAGAGGAGAGGCGGCCTGAGGCGCGCTCTCCGGCTCGTCATCGTCCTCCTCCCTGGTCCTCGACTGCGGAGGCTCCTGCGTCTTGGACCTCGAAGATCCGCCTCCTCTTTCGCCGGGCGGAGGCGGCCTGCTCTCGGGTTCCTGTCCTCCCCCCATCCCCCGCTGGAGCTGCTGCAGAGCGAGGGCGTCGAGGAGGGCGGCTTCCGCTCCCGGAAGGGCCCCGAGCTGTCCCTGGACGCCCAGGTTCCCATTGTCCTTGTCCTTCTCCGCCTCGCTCTCTCCTCCCATCTCCTCGATCACCTTGTCCCTTCCGATGACCGAGACGAGCTTGCCCAGAAGCGTGAACGGGTTGTCGATGTCGGCTATCAGCCGTCTCACCTCCAGGAAGATGTCATCCATGGCCTCCTCCGACAGCTTCTCGCCGCTGGGGTCCTCGGCCTTTTCATCTCGCCGACCGGCGCCGGATCCCAGCTCGTCGCTCATCATTGTAATAGATACTCAACAAGAATTATTCCGTCTAGATACTTAAGACGAGAAATCTCGGGTGGACGTCATGGGACGCGATACGCCCCCGATCCGTCCCGGTGATGCCCCGGACATCACCCGCCACGACCCAGATATGGAGGAGAGCCGCCGTACCCTTTTCAGGAAAGCGGAGGTTCTGTCTCTCGAGATGGGACCCATGGAAACGACCGCGCGTCCTTCCGGATTCCAGGTCTCTCGCTTCGTTGCCAGGTTGAACTCAGCGACGGCCATCACGCTCGGCCGATGGTCCCAGGAAGGACCCGCCGGATGCTTTGGGTTCTTTTAAACGATTGGCTATTCCTATTTCCAAGATGCAACTCACGAAAACACGGCATCGAAGACCCGCAATGACAGGCCTAGAGACAGCAATCATCCTCATAGCCTTCATCATAGTGGCGTCCGTCTTCGCCTTCACCATACTCAATCTGGGATTCCAGACTGCGTCGAAGGCAGGGCAGGTCGTCCAGAACGGCTATGACCAAGCATCCTCGTCCATCCAACTCGCCGGCGACGTATTCGCCGTCGGGAACGTATCGAACCAGAGCCTAACCTCGGCCAGTTTCACCATCCAGCTGACGGCAGGTGGAACCCCGGTCGACCTCTCCGCGAGCAAGCTGGTGATCTCATATCTCAGTGCAGATATGCAGTTCCCCAACGCCTACACCAATAGCAGCGACGACATCACCATCACCCAGTTGACCGGAACGCACACAGGCACGCTGCTGCAGTCCGGGCAGAGCTGGCTCGTGACGGTCCACTTCGCCGGTACCAACATCGCTGACACCGTCGGACCATACCACTCATTCACGGTAGAACTGAAGCCAACCGTTGGCGCAGTCCTGACTGTGACGGCTACGGTCCCCGGCTCCGTGTCTGCTGACATGGACCTCACTGCAGGGTAAAGACTTAGGGAGAACCTAAGTTCTCCCTTTTTCCCCTTTTTCAGAACCCAGACAAGTCACCTCTCCGTATCCTCGCCCGGTGACACAATCACGCTCTCATGGAGACATGGAGCCAGACTAGATTTTCCCGGTCCAGTTTCATGCACCTTGTTGCGGCTTCACAACCGCTTTTAGGCCTGCGTTTGGGGGTTTCAGTTGATCGCTGAGCATGCGATGATAGAAAAACGAACCGGATTCGACGAGTTCGTCCACGTCTACCAGGGATGCACCGGGAACGTGGTCGTGGACCACGAAGAGCTCGTCTGCACCACCTGCGGAGCCTCGCGCCCTAACGAGCCCGAGAGGGAGAGCACGAGGAGCGCGTGGTCCAACGACACAAGGTCATACTTCAGCCTCGGGACGGACGTCCCGTCCGGCATCACCCACTTCAGGCCGCGGTACGAATCCTACAGGTCGGTGCGCGCCGCGAAGCTCGACGAGATGATCGAGATGGTGAGCCGGCCGCTGGGGCTCTCCTCCGGGGCGAAGATAATCGCCGCCAGGCTCGGGCGGAAGCTCCTCAACGGGTCGACGCTCAGGCGGGAGTCGCTGCAGTCCATCTGCATCTACTGCGTCGTCCAGGCCTCGCGGGCCACGGGCACCAATCGCACCCTCGGAGAGATCCTGAAGGCGTTCGAGTCCTACGACAACACCTCGCCCTACAAGACGTTCAAGGAGTTCAACAAGATAGCGCGGGCGACCTCGATGGAGTACAAGAACGCCTCCGCCCAGGACTACATCAAGCTCCTGGTCAACAGGCTCTCCCAGAAGCTCGGGGACGAGGTCTACCTCAGGGCCGTCTTCAGGAAGGCCGGCGACCACCTGCTCGCGATCAAGTCCGTCGCCCTCGGGAAGAACCCATGGCTCGTCGCCACCTATTGCATCTACCGCGCCGACATGGACCTCGGGTGCAGGATAGGGCTCGAGCAGCTCTGCGCGTTCACGAGGTTGTCCTCCGAGAGGGTGATGGACCTGGACGAGAAGGTCCGGCAGGTCCTCCACACGCGCTCGTCGCAACGCCGCGTCGACCAGATCGACAACGCGTACAGGGTCGAGGCCCGCTCGTTCAGGATGTCCCTCAGGAGGTCCCGGTGATCACGATGGGAGAACCCAGACAGATCCGGCTGCTGAAGCCCGATGCGCTGCAGTTCAACCCCTGGAACTGCAACACGATGACCGACGAGGAGATGCAGTCGCTCGAGAAGAGCCTGGAGAACGAGGGCGTCCAGAACATGACCCCCGTGATGGTCAGACCGCTGAAGGCCGGCGGCGGGGGAGGGAACTACCAGGTGGTGGACGGCGAGCATCGGGTCAGCGTCGCGAGGAAGCTGGGATGGGCGAGCGTCCCCTGCATCGTGGCCGAGCTGGACGACCAGCAGGCCAAGAGGATGTGCCTCGCGCTCAACCTCGTGCACGGGAACGCCAACCCGATCAAGCTCTTCGACCTCCTCTTCTCCGAGTGGGACGGAGGGACGGGGACGCTCTCGACGCGGGAGCTCGAGAACGCCTACGGCCACCTCATAGGCCAGTCCTGGATCTCCAGGGTGCTTCAGTTCAGGAATCTCGCAGCGCCGGTGAAGGACGAGGCGAAGAGGCTCTTCGATTCGTCCGAGGGCGAGTCCCTGACGACAAAGCACCTCCTGGTCATCGCGAAGATAGAGGAGGCGGAGGACCAGATGAAGTTCCTCAAGGCGGTGGTAGCCACCGGGGTCAGCGTCGCGACGCTGGAGAGGATGGTCCTCGACTACCAGACGCACAAGGGCGCCCCCGGCAAGGACTCGGAGAACGAGGCGCCGTCCTCGACAGCATCCGACCACCCGGCCCACCCGACCTCCAGCGACTCTCTGATGAAGTGCGAGTGCGGGTCGTCCTACCTGATCAACTGGAGGAGGAAGACCGCGGCGAGGCTGCTCGACGACGGACCGGTCGCCAAGGCGATCCACGTGGAGCTCATGTCGCAGAACATCAGCATCCCCGCCGACTTTGGAGTTGCCCGCAAGTGAAGCCGTCGCGCGCCCTGGTCTGACCCGAGGTAGCTTGCAGAACGGCGGCACAGGCGCCGCTCGGCAGGCCCTACTCCTGAGAGCCGGATCGAGACAGATGGGTCGCGAGATGCATCTCGGGCTGGGGCCCCCCTGGATTCCAAGCGTCGCCGAGGTCCACTATTGCCTCCATTGCCCCCGACCAGCTCCGAAGATACGGCCACGCCGGGGCGACAGGCTACCCGACGGAGTTTGGCGATGATCCGAAATCTCGACCTGATGCCCCGGACATCGACGGGCTCTCGCCGGATCGGGTCGGACGCCCGACCAGACTCATTCTGCATTAATTTTGCTTAAATGCCGAATTCTTAGAAGAGAGATCGCTTAAATGGCCTTGCGGCGATAATTCCAAATCATTAGATTTGGCATAAGGTATATCTACCGTCACTATGCGAATGCTGGTGTACACGGGCATGACCCCAGGCACCAACCCTCCGTCCGCCGTCGAGCCGGCGCAGAGCGCTTTCCGGTACAGGAGGTCGTTCCTGGGATGAACCTGGAGCACCCGTCCCGCGAGCGAAGGCTCCTCGAGACGAGCACGGTGAGCCTCCTCCGGCAGCAGAGGACGGTCTCGTTCGAGAGGAAGGTCCTGAAGTGCGTCGACAGAGGCCTGGGCTCGCTCGGGGATGATGCCAGGCACCCCATCTACTGGTACATCGAGAGCAAGTTCGGGCTGCGGCGGGAGGAGATCCCGAAGAAGCCCCAGGCGTTCATGCACTCGATCAGGCAGATGTTCGGACCCGGCGCGAGCGTCCTCGAGGGAGCTCTCGAGAGGGAGATCCGCCTCGCCTTCAAGATCTCGAGCGGCTCGCACGACTTTGAGGAGCTGCTCGACGAAGCCGAGCTGGCAGAAGCCTCAGAGTGCTTCTCGGCCTCCTGAGTAATTGGATGAGCTTATTAGCAGCGAGTTGCAGCTATCCTCTATAAATAATCTAATAAGCGAGGCCGGCTTCATGCCTGGGGTATCAGGAGCGTTCCCGGCGCGGGCAAGGGTCGGATACCCAGACGATGTCACCGTGGACCCAGGCCTTACGCTAATACCGTACCATCATTCGACTGCCGTCGACTCGCCAGGGGGCCACCATATATGAGCTGGCTGAACCCGGAGAGCGGGACGTCGGAGGAATCCAGAAGGCGGGCCGGGGGGCGGCGCTCCAGGCTCGAGATGAGCTGCGACGTCCTGTACGTCATCTCGCAGGGGGTCGAGAAGCCCACCCGGATCATGCAGATATCTAACGTGACCTGGAAGGACCTGCTCGTCTATCTCGGAGCGTTGCTGAGGAACCAGCTCATAACGAGGGAGACGAACGGGAGCCGCGTGGGCTACAGGCTGACCGAGAAGGGGGAGAAGGCGCTGGCCCTCTATGTCCAGCTCAAGGAGATGGCATCGGACCTCGACCTCGGCCCAGCCCCGCAGAAGCCGGTCGACCACGCCATGCAGGACCACTCCTCGATGGACGAGGTCACCGCCGAGCTGCTCGCGACGAGGTTGAGGACGCTGGGGTTCACGATCGAGGGCAACCGGGTCCTGGGCAGGTCGGGGGAGACGCACGTCTTCGACGTTGTGGCGCGGGACCGTGACAACTCCAGGAGGGCGTACGTGATCAAGGAGACGGTGACGGAAGAGCACGTGCTGGGCCTGTTCGTGAGCCAGCTGGACACCGACCTCGCGGTCCTCGTCAACTACATGAACGAGCCGTCGGAAGCGACCCGCAAGCTAGCCCTAAACTACTCCATCGTCCTGGAGCCCTGGAAGAGGTAGACCGCAGCGGCAGACGACTCTGAGCGACGCGATCGTTCTGCCTCTGGACACGTGTCCGGCCGGCTGTCTGTCGCCGTTCTTCGGCCAAAGACGAAAGTATTTACGCCATGCGGAGAATGAGTGACGCTACATGAAGAAGGCGTTCGTCTTGGTCAACGTCGAGCTGGGCTCCGACGCCGAGATAGAGGTCGAGCTGAAGAAGATCGAGCGTATCAGCGGGGTCTACCAGGTCTACGGGGTCTACGACCTCGTCGTGGAGGTCCAGGCGGAGTCGGACCAGCAGCTCAAGGAGATCATCTTCTCGAAGATCCGCCCGCTCAAGCACGTCAAGTCGACGCTCACGCTCACCGTGGTCGTGTGAGAGCAGGGCGCCGCCGACTCCCCTCTTCCTTCCTACCCGCGTTCCCCAGAGGCCCTCACGACCCATCGATCGCGACCGGTCGGGCAGGCAGCCGCCTGTCTGGCGGACGAATTAGCAACTGAGGGTCAATTCGCCCTCCAAGCTCTTATTACGACCAGGACCGCGCTGGGCCCAGATGACAACCGGAAAGGGAACCAAAGAGGACCCATGGGTGTTGAAGACGCCGCCCGGCACCTCCGAGTTCAAGGCGTACAGGGACCAGACCCTGTCGCCCCCCGCCCTGGTGGTCTGGGTGGGGAAGACGGAGCTGCGCTACCAGCTGAGGTGCCTCGACGACCTCCAGAAGATGCTGAAGGCCCGCGGCGACTGGATAGAGCTGGGCAGCGCCGACGAGCAGAAGCCCGCCAAGGACGGTACCGTCGAGGCGTGGGGGCGCGCGGCCGACAACCCGGTGGGCGGCTGGTACGGGACGAAGAAGGGGCTCAGGGGACGGTTCGCGATGTACGTGCCTCCGGTGATGGAGGCGCTGGGGACGGCAGAGGTCGAGCACAACCCGAAGAACAACAGGATGAGGGCGAAGTAAGCAACTAGGCAGGCAAGCGGGCTGGCAGGGCCTAAAGGTGAGAGGGTCTCCCGCCGCCATCGGACGGAGACGATGGGGCCAGACCCTCCTTCTCTCTCGTGCCGGACGGCAGGGTCTGTCTGGGTCGGCCTACACGCGCGATCAGTCGGCGAGAATCTTCTCTACGTTCTGCGTGAACTGGGCGATAGACATCGGCTTGGTCAGGAAGACCACGTCGGACCCGCCGGGGAAGCGCCCCTCGAACTCCTCCGACTGCGCCTCGAACGCCGTGAAGAAGCAGATTCGGATGCTCTTGTCGAGCGACCTGAGCTCCCGGAAGAGGTCGAAGCCGTTCATCTTGGGCATGCGTACATCGATCACCGCCAGGTCGTAGACCCCCGGCTTGAACTTGTCCAGCGCCTTTGTCGGGTCGTTGTATACCTGGACGTCATATCGCCGCTTCTCGAGGCCCATCCTCAGGGCGTCGGTGATGTCCCTCTCGTCATCTACCAGCAAGATTCGGGGCCGGATTGCCTCTCCTTTCGTCGCCTCGGAGGCGCCCCTCTTGCGCGGTGACCTGCCCCGGTTGTCAACGCTGCGCAGGGCCGGGACCGGCGGCTGGCGCGTCCCCGCCGGCGTCAGTCCCACGGCCTCGTCCTGACGATGCCCCGGTTTCTCTACGAGCAGGGCGCAGCTCACGAAAGTCCCGCCCCATCGCCGCTCCTTCCCTCTGTGACTCAAGGACCAAAGCGAGGTTCGGGGGCCACCCATCCCAGCGCCCCGATCGTCTGAGGACATCCCGCCTGCGACTCCGGGCCCCCGCAAGGGAGGAACACCCCCCGACGCCACCGAGGCGGCTGCTCTTCTAGGGGTGAAGCACAATCGTTGTCTTAGCCTCACCACGCGCCCCGCACCTATTCCTCTCGCGCCCATTCGGGCCGTATTTATGACATATGTGTTCGCTTCCGCTAGTCGCTAGGTGAAGATAACGCGCGACCCCATCCGGACTCGCAGGTCTCAAAATGGGGGCCGTCCGAGCCGGCGACGCGCCGGGTCTGCTCCCGACACGGCCCTCCGCAGCCGGCCGGGGAGAGGCAAATCCTGATATCGCAAGGCGCGACGCCACGGGCCCGAGGCGAGATCGCATGGCCGTCGAGATCAGGAGGGCCGATCTCTCAGATTCACCGGCCATCGCCGAGATCTACAATCAAGGGATCGAGAGCCGGCAGGCCACGTTCGAGACCGAGCCCCGCGACGAGGCGGCGATTCGTAGGTGGTTCTTGGAACACGACCGGAGGCACCCGGTGCTGGTCGCGGTGCTGGAGGTCGGCGAGCCCGGAAGCTCCATGCCCCTGGTCGTCGGATGGGCATCGATATCCGCCTATCGCGCCCGGTCGTGCTACGACGGGGTAGGAGAGTTCTCGGTCTACGTCAGGGACGGGTACCGCGGGAGGGGCGTCGGACGGGAGCTCCTCCTCGCGCTGATCGGGGAAGCGAGACGGCTGGGCTACTGGAAGCTCGTCTCCCGGATCTTCGATTTCAATCTCCCCAGCAGGACCCTGTGCAAGAGCTGCGGGTTCAGGGAGGTCGGGACCTACGAGAAGCACGGTAGGCTCGATGGGAGGTGGCTCGACACCGTCATCGTGGAGAGGCTCATCCCCGAGAACATCACCTGACGTCCGGAGGAGCGTCGGGACCACTCCTCACCATCCCTTTCGCCTCGCCGCCGTCCTGGCGTGCGACCTTGCGTGGAGGGTACTCTCAGGCGTCGGATCGGAGAGGAAGAAGGGGATGCGCCTGTCCCTTGAGGACGACGACCATCGCACCCCGGTGAGATCGGAGGGGCCGAAGGTGGACGGCGGCACCGAAACCTTTACGCCCTGGACGGTGGACGCCATCACACGCCCATGGGCGGTTGGCATCCCAGGCCGAGCGTGCCGTTCCAGCCGCTGCCCCAGTAGTACGTCCCGGCACCCATCAACCGACAGCTGGGAGAGACATAGAATGGGGCTCCGTGCCGACCTATGAAGGCTGGACCGACTTGGACGGGGTCTCCCTCGAAGACCACGGGGGCGAACACGAAGAAGAAGAAGACCGTGGCGACGATCATGACCACCGCAGCGATGAGCCACCCTCTGCTGTTCATCTCTCGAGCACCAGCAGAACGACGGACAAAATAGGTCTTGTGAAGGCCCGTTCGCGTTCCAGGTCTCGACAGGACCGCTTCCTCCTGCGTCCCGGTCCGATCACGGGCGAGTGTGGACGATCATCTCATGGTCGATTTGGGTTGTAGTCCACGCTCGATGGTCCGAGCGAGCTCTAGGACCTTTCTGCCAACGGACGGTCTGGTGCGTCGCTGGCCTGCTACGCTGGAGCGAGGCCGCGGGTCCTGCGGATAGGGGGCGGAGCGGACCCATCGTCTCCTCGTCGACCCTAGGTTCCAAACTTTCATCCATCTCTCGGTGCTTCGTCTCCCGCCTCGCCCATCTTCCTCATCCAGTCGTGGGCGAACACCTCCCCTTCGCCGGACTCCACGGCTTCGACGACCTTCTCAGCGGCGTACTCCGCCGTATCAGGTGGGAACGGCGGGCCGTGGCCTTCCCCTCCCTCCCTCTCCTCCTCACCTTCGCGTCCCGGCCCCCGCTGATGGGTGGAGGGGGGCTTGATCGTCCTGTTCTCGAACTCCGTGAGCGTGATGTAGGGATATACGACCGAGACGGCAATCCTGTCCTTCTCGAGCTCCTCTCGCGCGGCCAGGCTCATGTGAGCCAGAGCCCGCTTCAGGCCGCCGTAGCCTCCCATGCCGGGGATGACCATCAGGGCCAGGCCCGAGCTAACGTTCACGATCGCCCCGCCGCCCTGCTTCCGCATGAACGGGATCACCCGCTGCATGGCGAAGACGGGACCGACGAGGTCGAGCTCGAACACGTGCCGGAGCACTTCGATGTCCGTCTCCTCGAGCGAGGCGTCGTAGCCCTGTCCGGCGCAGTTGACAAGCACGTCGATCCTTCCGAAGTGAGACGCCGTCACACCGACCATCCGCACGATGTCGTCGACGCTGGTCATGTCCGTGGGGACCGCGATCGAGCCGGGCAGCTGTTCGGTCAACCGGTCCAGCTTGTCCTTCGACCGGGCGACGAGCGCCAGCCTGGCGCCCCTTGTCCACAGGAGCCTAGCCGTGGCCAGGCCGATTCCTGAGGAGGCCCCCGTGACGATTGCGACCCTGTCTTTGACGTTCATGCGAGGAACCGGCCTCATCGCCCCCATGGCCATAGCTAAAGCTTTCCGGGGTCTGTTCGCGCGTCCGGTCGAGGCCTTAGGGTCCGCTTCCGGGCGGCCTCGATTTGCTACGGGTTCGAGGACCACGGACGGGAGACCTTGGGGGTACGGCTCGGTGGCAGGGGTGGAAGATGCGGGACCACGCGTAGAGCGCCGCTCGAAAGGGCAGGAACGGCAGGAGCGCCATCCATTCATCCATCCATCCATCCATCCCCCGCGCCCTAGGCTCGAGTCCGCAGCGCTCGACATCCCAGCGAGAGGAACGGAAATGGATGGATGAATGAGGGTCCATCCGGTTCGGACAAAACTATTAATCAGAACACCAGATTTTCCTTACCAGGCGAAGACTTTGGTTGCTAGAAGAGAGGGCGCGGGGCCGGCCGTCGTCGCGTTCGTGGCGATCATCGTGGTGCTGGCGGCGGGCATCGCCGTAGCCTCGCTCGTCTCCCAATCGCCGTCCTCTTCGAGCACCAAGACCACCAGCACGACCGGACCGACCGCGCAATCCGATGTGAACGCGACGTCCTCCTCGGTCCTCTCCCCGAACGGGCTCGAGCTGACGCTCAACCTGTCGAGCGCATCGCTCTCGCAGGGAAGCGGCGTCTCAATCGGTGTCTCCCTCGTCAACACCCTCTCGACCCGGAACAACCTGACCGCGTCGAGCTCATCGGAGTTCACCATGGGACCGTGCAGCCAACTCCCCCTCGGCTTCGCGATCTTCAAGGGCGACTACTCTTCCGGAAACCTCTCCCAGGGTACGCCCCTCAGCCTTAACCAGCCGGGCGTCTACAACTGCCCGGCCATGTTCGAGATCGCCTATTGGTCCTTCGCGCCCCAGGGCGACACCGTGACCCTGGTCAGCCCGCAGCCCGTCAGCTCTGGCAACGCGACGGCTCCCCGTGACATGACGACCGAGACGGCGGGAGCCAGCCTGGCGTACTCGGGCTACTATGCGGACCAGTCGAACCCGATGACCAGCGCGTCGCTCACGTCGTTCTCGCCGGGCACCTACACGCTCGCGGCATCGGACGCGTGGGGTCAGCTGACGCTGCTCCACTTTTCAGTGACCTGATCCAATCCGTCGCCTCGATCGCGAGCGCGGGATAAGACCACCTTTCCCAACTCGAGACGCGCGGCCGACAGAGGGAGACGCACGCTGACATACGGCAGAACGACCTTCGACGTTCGGGGCATGGAGAGGCGGGCCTGCCCCACGCCCCGACTACAGCGCCCCTCGGCCGCACGGGTCCAGTCCAGGTGGAACGGAGCTTCCCACTTATTCCCTCCCAGTAGATCCGTACAAAATGCGTAAATCAGACCGTTCCGGCTCGCGAGGCAACCATCATGAATAGAATGAGGGTGATGCAGCTGGCTGTGGTCGTGGCGGCGGCGGTCGTCGCTCTGACCATCTTCCTGATTCCGATCGTCCCGGTCACGGTCACGCTGAACTGCAGCGACCTGCCCGGCTGCCCGTACGTCGCCGCCCCGGCTCAGGCCTCGATCACATACGCCTACTTCGGCGTCGGGGCCGTGCAGGTGCCGCACCTGAACGACGGAGGGTACTCGTACTGCGTCATGCACGGCAACCCAGGGTCGATGTGCGGGGTCCCCGTGGTGATGTACCGGGGTCCGACCATGATGTCGATGCGGTAGGAAACAAGCCGGTCGATGACGCCGTCGTCGACGCCGATGACGAGACGTCCGCTGGACAGGCTCTCGGGGTAAGCCTTTAACCCCCTCGGTGCTTCAGGTAATCGATGCCCTTCTCGGCCGAGGACTCCTGGGAACGTACCAAGCACCTGACGGCGTTCCCCGCCCACCTGGAGGGCTACTACAAGGGCATACTGGCGGAGTACGAATCCATCTACAACACGGCCGAGAAGGCCAAGGCTAAGGGCCTCGACCCGAACGAGTTCGTGGAGTCCAAGGTCGCCTTCGACCTGGCGGACAGGGTCAACCAGATGCTCGGCCTGACCCAGTTCGAGGGCCTGGCCGACAGGCTCCGGGAGCTCCTCAGGTCCACGACCAAGGAGAGGGCGACGCTGACGATCGCGGAGGAGATCGCGCTGGGGAAGTTCGGTCCCATGGAGATAGGGCAAGCCCTCGACCACGGGGTGCGGGCGGGCCTGGCGGTGATCACCGACGGGGTCACGGTGGCCCCCATACAGGGCATCTACTCGGTCTCGATAAAGAAGAACGACGACAACAGCGAGTACGCGTCAATCTCGTACGCGGGCCCGATGCGGTCGGCGGGGGGGACCGAGGCAGCGCTCTCGGTGCTGATCGGGGATGTCGTGGCGAGGAAGCTCGGGCTCTCCCCCTACAGAGCGCGCGAGGAGGAGATAGGCCGCTACATCGAGGAGCTGAGGGTCTACGAGCGCGAGGTAGGGAACTTTCAGTACAGGGTCACCGACGACGACATCCGGACCGCCATATCGAACCTCCCGGTTGAGATTGACGGCGTCGAGACGGACCCGGTGGAGGTCGTCGTGCACCGCAACCTGAAGAGGGTCAGCACCGACAGGGTGAGGGGCGGCGCTCTCAGGGTCCTGAACGACGGGATCATCGGCCGCGCCCACAAGATCTCCAAGGTCCTCCGTACGCTGGAGATGCCTGGCTGGGAGTGGCTGGGGCAGATCAAGGGCGGGAAGCAGGAGTCCACCAACGAGACCGAGAAGGCCGGCGCGCACTTCGAGGAGGTGATCTCCGGCCGCGCCGTCCTCTCCTCGCACAACGCCAAGGGCGGATTCAGGATAAGATACGGCCGGGCGATGAACACCGGGCTCTCCACGCTCGGGATACACCCGGTCATCGCCACGCTGCTCGATGACGCGGTCGTTGCCGGGACGCAGGTGAAGGTGGACATGCCGGGGAAAGCCGCGACGATCGCGTTCGTGGACTCGATCGAGGGCCCGACCGTCCTGATGCGCGACGGCTCCGTGAGGAAGATTGACACGGTCGAGGAGGCGGAGAGGCTGCACGACAAGGTGCTACGCATCATCGACCTGGGGGACGCGCTGATCAGCTTCGGGGACTTTCTGGAGAACAACAAGCCGATCCAGCCCTCGCCGTACGTGCAGGAGTGGTGGCTGCAGGACCTCGAGAGGGCCCTGCTGGGCCACGAAGGAGGGGCCGGGAGCGGCGGCGGCGGGACGCCCGTCTCAAGCGAGAGGCTCTCGGAGATCCGCGGAGGGGGCCTTCCGACGGCCGAGGAGTCGCTGGCAATCGCCGAGGGCATGGGCATACCGATCAACCCCCTCTACAACCCGCGCTTCGACAGGCTCTCGATACCCGACCTCATGGCCCTGAGGTCCAGCATGGTCCTCGCCGGCCCCGAGGTGCGGGTGACGATATCCTCGAGCCAGACGGAGGCGATGCTGCACAGCCTGCTGGTCCCGTACAAGCGTCAGGCCGAGACGGCGATCATGGAGGGAGAGACGGCCGCGGTCATGGCCCGTCTGCTGCGGTTGGGCGAACCGCTCGATCCCACGGCGCAGTATGCGGACTCGCTGGACATGGTGACCCGGGTCTCCGGGATCAGGGTGACCCGGCAGACCACGGCCACGGTGGGGATGAGGGTCGGGAGGCCCGAGAAGGCCATGCTCAGGCACCTGAAGCCGCCGGTCCACGTCCTCTTCCCGGTAGGCAACGGGGGCGGCAGCGCCAGGGACCTCGTCGCGGCCTCGAAGCAGGGGGTGGTCGCGATCGACGTCGTGAACGTGACCTGCCCCTCCTGCGGACAGAGGAAGCTCTCCAGCAGGTGCCAGGAGTGCAGCGAGGCGACGATACGGTTCCTCAGCTGCCCCAGGTGCGGCCAGGTCCTGAAGCAGGACGAAAGAAACTGCCCCAACTGCAAGGTCGACGGGGTCCGGCACTCCAGCTACGGGTACGACCTGAAGTTCGGGATGGAGCGGGCCCTCAGGAGGGTGCCGCACATGGGCCAGAAGCCCATCAAGGGGGTGCGGGGTCTCTCGAGCGAGTCGAAGTTCTGCGAGCTCATCGAGAAGGGCGCCCTGCGGTCCAAGCACGACATCTACGTCTACAAGGACGGGACGACGAGGATCGACCTCACGAACGCGACCCTCACGCACTTCCGGCCGCGGGACACCCACGTCCCGATCGAGACGCTCAGATCCCTCGGTTACACCGAGGACATCCACCAGGCGCCACTGACCGCCGTCGACCAGGTGCTCGAGCTGAAGCCGCAGGACATCATCATCCCGGAGAACATCGCCACTGACCTAGTGAGGATAGCCCAGTTCGCCGACGAGGAGCTCGAGACCGTCTACAACCTCGAGAGGGTGTACAACATCGGCGGGCTGAGCGACCTGCTCGGAAAGCTCGCCATAGGCCTGGCTCCGCACACCTCGGTCGGGGTCGCCGGGAGGATAGTCGGTTTCACGAACGCCCAGGTCTGCTTCGCGAACCCATGTTGGCACGCCGCGAAGAGGAGGGACTGCGACGGAGACGGCGACTCTCTGCTGATGCTCCTCGACGTGCTGCTCAACTTCTCGGTGGAGTACATCCCGAACCAGATAGGCGGCCTCATGGACACGCCGCTGCTCGTCCAGCCGATACTCCTCCCCGCCGAGGTGGACGACCAGGCGCACAACTTCGACATCGCGTGGAGATACCCGCTGGAGTTCTACGAGCAGAGCCGGGACTCCCCGAACGCGTCCAAGTTCTCATCGACGATCGAGAGGATCGGGAGCAGGCTCAACAAGGACGGCCAGTTCTACGGCTACGGCTTCACCAACCCGACGGGGTCGATAACGATCAAGCACCCGAGGAGCGCGTACCCGACCCTGACGAGCCTCAACGAGAAGATCGCGAAGCAGATCGAGGTCGCTGAGCGGATCGAGGCCGTCTCGACAAAAGAGGTGGTCGAGTCGATAATCAAGACCCACCTGCTCAGGGACATCATGGGGAACATGAAGAAGTACGCCACGCAGTCGTTCAAGTGCAGGGGCTGCGGCAGGTCGTTCCGCAGGCCGACCATCTCCGGCAAGTGCGACATGTGCGGGCAGGAGCTGAGGCAGACCCTGACGCGGGGCTCCGTCGAGAAGTACCTCGCGCTGGCGAGGAGGCTCGCCAGCGATTACGACGTCGACCCCTACATCAAGGGCAGGCTGGACCTCCTCGTCAGAGAGCTGGACCAGCTCTTCCAGGAGCGCGAGCGCTCCACCCAGCTCGAACTTACGGACTTTGCGCCGGCCTGACCTCAGTAGAAGTAGGCTGGAGACGTCTTGAACGAGTAGTGGACCTGCTGATGGGACCTGCGCAGCCGCAAGACGCGCTTCCTGACCTGCGCCCCGTTCTCCGTGGTCAGGGCCAGGTGGAGGATCTCCGCGACCTCGACCATGTCGCCCTTGTTCATCCCCAGGCGGGTCAACTCGGAGACGCCCAGCCTGACCCCGCCGGGGTTGGTGTAGTGCCTTCCGGCCTGGAGGTCGCCGGGGAGCAGCTGTCTGTTGGCGATTATGTTCATCGACTCTAGCTTCTTCTCGACCAGGCCCCCGTCGCCGTATCGCGACACGTCGAGGGCGACCTGGTGCGACTTTGTGAACCCCACGTTTTCCCCTACCACGCTCTCTCCCAGCTCCGAGAGCCGCTCGGCGAGGGCGAGCGCGTTCTTCGTGACGTCGGTCGCGTAGGCCCTGCCGTACTTCAGGAACTCCGCGAAGGTCAGGGCCTTGGCCGCGACGCTGTGGAGATGGTGGTTGGACGAGGTCCCCGGGAAGACTGCCTTCTTTATGCCCTCCCCGTACTCGGCCTTCCCGACTATGGCGCCCCCCTGCGGACCGAAGAGGGTCTTGTGGGTGCTGAACGTCATGAGGTCCGCCCCCTCTCTCAGAGGGTCCTGGAACCTGCCGCCGGCGATCAGACCCGCCACGTGCGCAGCGTCGTAGCACGGAACCGCCCCGACATCTCTGATCGCCTCGCTCAGCTCGCGCACGGGCTGCGGGAAGAGCAGGAGGCTGCCCCCGAACATGACTATCTTCGGGGCGCGCCCGTCCTTTCGGAGAGCCTCGAGGCGCTTCTTGCTCTCGTCGACGTCGATGTTCATGCGGGCCTTGTCGAAGGCGAAGTACTCGACCTGCAGGCCGTGGACCAGACCGGCGGTCCCCGAGAACTCCTTCTTGCCGGCGGAGACGTGGCCGCCGTTCGGGATCGAGAGTGCCATCAGGACGTCGCCGGGGTCGGAGAGGGTCGAGTAGACGGCGAGGTTCGCGCAGGCCCCCGAGACGGGCCTGACGTCGACGAACTCCGCCTTGAAGAGCTTCTTCGCAAGGTCGATGGCGTAGAGCTCGATCTGGTCGATGTACCTGCAGCCTGCGTAGACCCTCTCGCCGGGCCATCCCTCGGCGTACCTCTGTCCCAGGTCAGACGAGAGGACCTCCTTGACCCCGCGCGACGCGACGTTCTCGCTGGCGACCAGGGGGAGACTCTCAGAGAACCACTTCTCGTGCTGCTTCACCAGACGAGTGATGTTCTTGTAATCTGACGCATATGGCATATGGTCCCTTCGACGCACTTTCGCTAATTATATGTTTGCGGCGACGGGCCGAGCCGCTCCCGTGCCGCTGCACAACGTATTTTAGAAGGCCATTTGACCACCGGAACGAGCGTAGCGGAGCCAACCAAGAATGAGCAGCAAGAAGAAGAACGCGCCGATGCCGGCATCAAGCGCTGGTCTGCTTCGTTTCTTCGAGGACGAGACCGAAGGGGTGAAGGTGAGGCCCCAGTTCGTCCTGGCCGGGTGCATGGCGCTCATCATCGGCTCGATACTGCTGAACGTGTTCTTCAGGTAGGTCCAACTGTACGGGTCATCGACGGAACAGCTAGCGAAGAGGTACAGGAACCTCTTCGTCCTGCCGTCGTTCGCAGTCTCGTTCCTGCTGGTCCTGGTCTCGAGCGGCGCAGTGATGGGGCTCGCGTCGCTGTCCCGGCCGCTCACGCTGGAAGCGGTCGCGGCTTGCATCGCCGCCGCCCTGGCCTCAGTGCTCGTCTTGACCGGCCTCATGCGCGCAATGGACGCGAAGACGATCGCCTCGCCGAGGCGCCTCCTGGGGCTGTTCCTCGTGTCGACGCTGGTCTGGATCGCGCCTCTGGTCCTGGGTCTCGCCGTCTCCGCGGTAACGGGGCTCCGCGCGGGAGCTAACGAGTTCGTCTTCGGCGCCTTCCTGGCATGGGGGCTCGAGTCCATCGTAATCAACGGCGGGTTCGTGAAGAACGCGCTGCTGGGTCTGGCCTTGGCCGCGATCCACCCCCTCTCCGTGCTGCTCATCGTCCTGTGGGCGTGGGGCTCGCCGTACCCGTTCCCACTGACGACGGGGGCGGTGGCGTTGGCCCTGATGGCGGTCCTCTCCTTGAGGCTCCAGCGCCTGAAGACGAACCGCGGGATACCGGCGCTGCAGCTCCTCCAGGCGTTCCTGAAGACCTGGGTCGTCCACGAACCCGGCGACCTCGAGCGATACTTCTCGGCCTATTCGAAGAAGGAGAGCGTGGTCACGGACGTCATAGTGCTGGCCAGCAGCGGGGAGAGGGTCGCCCTCGTGCTCCCGGGAGTGCATCCCGGTCCCTTCTTCCCAGTGGGCAGCTACAACGTGTCCGAGCTGATCTATCGCGCCCTCAGGGCCGAGGGGGTGGCCCCGGTGGTGCTCCACGGGACCGGGGGGCACGAGCGGAACATGCCGACGAACGCGATGGCAGCCGCCTACGCGGGCGAGGTCTCGCGCTTCGTCGGCTCGCAGAGCGCGCGCGAGGGCGCGCTGATGAGGGGACCCGCTCACGACAAGGTCGGGATCACGAACGTGACCACACTAGCGTTTGGGAAGGAGGTCCTTTCGATCATCTCCAACGCCCCCTTCCTCTCCGACGACCTCGACCCGTCGACGGTCGCAGACGCCACGACAGCGGCGTCGAACCTCGGGCTCAAGCTCGCCCTGGTCGACGCTCACAACTCCGTCGACGGGGAGAGCCGACCCATGGCCCACATCGCCGGGGACGACTGGGGGTCGATACTCAGCAGGGTGATGGCCCTCCCGGAGAGGAGCTTCAGGCTGGGCTTCGCGAGCTCGACGGAGATGGGCCTGAAGCTCGGCTCCGACGTGAGCGAGGGAGGGATCTGCCTCACACTCTTCATCACCGACGACGGCGGCAAGGACGCCCTGGTGAGCGCCGACGCCAACAACGCGGTCTCGGGCCTGCGGGAGCGGATCGCCGAGGAGCTGGGGAGGTCCGGCGTGAGGCTCGTCGAGCTCTGCACCTCGGACACACACAACTTCGCGGCGCGCGGGCTGACGGACAGGGGGTACCTGGCGCTGGGGGAGGGGAGCGAAGGAGCGGACGCGGTGGTGGACGCGGCCAGGAGGCTGGCGACGGAGGCAGAGCAGGAGACGGCTCCGTGCACGCTGGCGGCGGCCCGCCTCGAGACGGAGGCCCCGCTGATCGGCTCCGGGTCCCTCGACGACTTCGCGGCGCTTACGAAGAGCGCCGTGTCGCTCTCCAGGGCCTACGCGAAGCTCCTGATACCAGCCGTCCTTCTGCTGGCCGCCATAACACTCTTTTAGTGAAGGGGGCCGAGTCGAGACCCCGTTGAGCAGAAGGAGGGGGCTGATAGTCGCCATAGAGGGCGTCGACGCCGTGGGAAAGCACACGCAGAGCGTCCTCCTTCAAGCCTGGCTGAAGAGGCGCAGGTTGAAGACGGCGTCGCTCTCCTTCCCCGACTACGAGACCCCGGTCGGGAAGGAGATCAGGGCGTTCCTGGCCGGCGAGCGCGACTTTCAGGCCGAGGTGCGGCACATGCTCTTCGCGGCGAACAGATGGGAGAAGGTCCCCCTCATCAGGAGGTCACTGACCGAGAACGAGGTGGTCATAGTGGACCGGTACACCGAGTCGAACCTCGTGTACGGGGCGGCTAACGGGCTGCGCCTGGAGTGGCTGGCCGCGCTGGAGGACGGCGTCCCACCCTCCGACCTCGTCCTGGTCCTCGACGCGCCGCCCAAGGGGTTGGTCTCGCGCCGACCGGGACCCAAGGACTCCTACGAGAAGGACCACGACATGCAGGTCCGGGTCGGGGAGCTCTACAGGGAGCTGGCGCCCAGGTTCGGCTGGACGGTCATCGACGGCTCGAGGGGCATAAGGGGCGTGCACCGCTCCGTCTCCGAAGCCGTGTCGAGCTCCCTCGAAGGAGGGAAGGGGGGGAGGACGAAGCGACGATGACCCTCCGGTACGTGGCCGAGGTCAGGGACCCCGTCCACGGATACATCAAGATCACGGAGGAGGAGCGCGCCGTCATAGACTCCCCCTTCGTGCAGAGGCTCAGAAGGATTCACCAGCTCGCGGGCGCCTATATGGTCTACCCCGGCGGCGTCCACAGCAGGTTCGAGCACGTGCTCGGCACGATGCACGTCGCCGGCCTCATGGCCGAGTCCGTCGCGGACAGGGCCGGCCTCGACGAAGGGCAGATACAGGAGCTGAGGCTCGCGGCACTGCTGCACGACGTGGGGCACGGGCCGTTCTCCCACCTCTTCGAGGAGGTCCTCACGGACAAGACCGGCCTCACCCACGAGGATATGTCTCAGAGGATTGTCCTCGAGTCGAGCATCGGCTCCATCCTCGAGAGGCGCGGGATGTCTCCCAAGAGGATGTCCCAGCTCTGCGTCGGGAAGCAGAAGGCCCGCCCATTCATGAACGAGGTGATCGCCGGAGGGCTGAGCGCCGACATCATGGACTACCTCCTCAGGGACTCGTACTTCACAGGCGTCGAGTACGGCAAGGTGGACATCAGGCGCGTCATAGACTCGCTCGACGTGATCGGCGAGCACCTGGTGCTCGACCAGGCCGCCCTCTACGCCTTCGAGGCGCTCCTGATAGCGAGGTACGAGATGTTCAAGGCCGTCTACTTCCACAGGACGGTCCGGGCGGCCGAGCTGATGCTCGCGCACTCGATGGCCCTCGCCGACGAGGAGCTCGGGCTTACGAACCTCTCCAAGATAGACCGGTACCTCGAGCTGACCGACGAGGTCGTGGTCTACCGCCTGAACTCCCTCAAGCCCAGGAACCGGAGGCTGCGACAGGCGAGGATGCTGGCCGAGAACTACAACGAGAGGAGGCTCGTCAAGTGCGTCTTCGAGAAGGTGATGCAGCGCAAGGACCGCGTCGTGGAGAAGATCTTCAGCCAGAAGAGGTTCAGGAACGAGCTCATCGCGGACGTCGCCAGGCAGGCCGGGGTCGACGCGGAGGGCGTCTACATCGACGTGCCCACGACGCCCTCCGTCCCGCACACATACGCGCGGGAGGCCCTGAACTCGATCACGCTGGTCTCCAACGACTTCAACGGCAGGCACAGCGAGAAGGTCTCGATAACCGAGCTGCCCCTCGTCGGATCGATCACGGGCTTCACCGACGTGCTCCGGGTCTACGCCCTTCCAGACCAGAGGGAGAAGGTGGCCAGGGCCGTGCAGGTGATATTCGGCAGGGAGGACTTCACGGCGCGCATCTCGCTCTGAGGGTTGTCCTAAAATAGCCTGACGGACTACTGATACGTGGATCTCAAGGGACTGTTCCCGTATTCGTCCTACAGGGAGGGCCAGGGGGACCTGACCGCTTCGGTCTACGATGCCTGCAAGAAAGGGGACCGGCTGGTCGTCGAGGCGATGAGCGGCTTCGGGAAGACCGCGCCCGTCCTCGCTGGCTCGATCCTCGCCGCGGAGGAGGACGACAACCGCATTGTCTACGCGTGCAGGACGAAGAGGCAGGTCTTCCGGGTGATGGAGGAGATAGAGCGCATACAGAGGAAGGTGAAGGTGCGTTCGACCTACCTCTTCGCGAAGAACGACTACTGCCTGCTGAAGGAGACCTCGCACTTCCCCGTGAGCCAGGAGTCCTTCAAGTGGTACTGCAGCTTCAACGTGACGAACAACCTCTGCGCGTACTTCATGAACCTCAGCCTGCTCCACAACGAGCTGGACTCACTGGTCGACGACTTCAGCTCCTCGGTGCGCAGCCACTCCAAGTTCCTCGACACGTGCAGGACAGCGTACGTCTGCCCCTACGAGGTCGCCCGCCTAGCGATGGCGAACTCGAGGATACTCGTAACGACCTACCACTACCTCTTCGACGACGCTTCCAGGTCGATCCTCCTGAATGGCGCGCACTGGAGTCCCTCGCAGACCATGGTCGTCATCGACGAGGCGCACAATCTGAGGGAGTTCATCAGGGACTCGTCGACGACGGAGCTCTCCTTCGCCGAGATCGAGCGGGCGCTGAAGGACGCGAGGGAGCTCCACCTGGAGATGGTCGCGTCTTCGCTCGGGGAGCTACTGGAGTCCCTGCGGGCCTTCTGTTCCGGGAGCGTCTCCTGGTACGTCGACAAGAGCCGGTTCGTCGAAGGGATCTCCCGGTCGCACGACGCGGTCTGGCTGCCCAACATGGCGTTCGAGCTCTCGACATGCTCGGGAGTGGCGTGGCAGTCCATCGCGACGGGCCGGAACCTCCCCACCTCGATCACCAGGGTCGGCGATTTCCTGAACGCCCTCCTCTCCTCGATCGGGTCCGAGAAGACGATCCTCGCGAAATCCGACAGGGCCCTCTTCCTGGTGGGCACCGACACGCCCGGCAGGTTCCTCGGCTTCGTCCAGGAGTACAAGAGCCTTGTCCTGCTCTCGGCGACCATAAACCCGAGCGACCTCTTCCTAAGGTCGATCGGGCTGGACGACCGCACGCGGATCCACAAGGTCGATCCAAGCAGGACATTCCGGGTCCGCACGGTCATCGACACGGGGGTCAGCACCCGCTTCAAGATGCGGACCCCCGAGATGTTCCAAAAGTTGACCGAGAAGATATCGGCGATATGCGGCGCCGTCCATGGGGGGATTGGGGTATTCGTCCCCTCCTACGGCGTGCTCGAGTCGCTCCAGCCCATGCTGCTCGACACAGGGAGGGGCCGGAACCTCCTGGTCGAGGCCCGCGACCTGGACAACGTCAGGGCCGAGGCGATCATGAGCTCCTTCAAGTCGAGGCCAGGATCCATCCTGCTCGCGGTCCAGGGCGCGCGCTTCTCCGAGGGCGAGGACTTCCCCGGGGAGCAGATGGAGGCGTCGGTGGTGGTGGGACTCTCTCTGCCTCCCCCCTCTCCCACGATGTACGCAGAGTACGCGCGCTCGGGCCTCGACAAGCACGATGCCTACCTGGTGATATCGCTCCTTCCGGCGATCAGGAAGGCGATCCAGTCGGCGGGCAGGCACATGCGGAGCCCCGACAAGCGCGGGATGGTCTTCTTCCTCGACTCGAGGTTCGACGACCGCGAGATAATCGAGATGTTCCCTCAGTGGCTCAAGCAGGACGTGCACGAGGGCGACTTCAAGCCCCAGGATATCGAGCGTATGGTGAGGAGCTTCGCGCCCCAGACCGGTCCTTGAGGTCCGTGCCCCTTCGGAACGCTATGCTCGCCGCCGCGCGCTGGTCCTTCGTGAGCCCCTTGGACCTGAGCTTGCCTATGGTGGTCCCCCTCTCGTCGACCACCTCGACCCTCGCCTCGGGGAGCTGCTCGACCAGCGCCCTGACGATCCTCCTGGAGAGCTTCGGGGCGCCGTCGCCCACCTTGATCACCGCGCCGGTGTGAGGTATGTTGTGGACGACGCTGACCACCTTCCACAGGAGGGATTCGATCGAGTTCACCGTGAAAGACCCGAGGCCGGTGCCGCCGTAGAAGACGACCGCGCCTATCCTCATGCCGGGGTCGACCCCCACGAGGATGGTCTGCTTGTTCTCGCTCAGGGTCTTGGAGAGGATCTGACCCTCCATTATCAACGGGTTCTCGTCGAGCTCTTCGATGGGTATCGAGACGACGCTGAAGAGCCCGAGCTCGCTCTTGGTGGTTATGATCGGTTCGGGGACCTCGTCCGTGGCCTGAGATGGCGTCAGGCTCACGAACCGCAGGTTGGTCTCCTTGAGCCTTGAAAGGATGGAGTAGTACGCCCTGCTGTCGGAGGTTGCCACGCCAACAACCTTCATATCTTCTCCATCAGGGCATCGGGCTCTTAATGAGCGTTCCTACCTCCGGGCAGGCCTTCGCCTTCCTGGCGCCTCTCCGGGGGAAGGTCTCGGTCTTCGTCGTGCCCGGCAGGAGGAGGAACGCGGGGGTCGCCCGCTTCCTGCTCGGGTGCCTGGCGGCGTCGAAGACGCGCACGCTCATACTCGATACGAGCTCGTTCTACGGGTCCAACGTTCGGGCGCTCACTCGGTCGCTGCCGGTGGACTTCCTCCGTCGCTCCACGCTGGTCACTCCTCGCGACGGCGAGGGGCTGGAGGGCTCCATGGCGCGCACCCTCACAGCCGGCGGGGCGGGAGCTGTCCTGGTCGACGACCTGAATGCGCTGCACCACCTGCTCTCCTCTGGCGAGCAGAGGGGAGCCGGGACGCACAGGGCGTTCACCTTCCTCCGGTTGCTATCCTACAGCGCCCGGGACGGCGACCTCCTGGTCTTCGGGACGCTGTACAGGGCAGCGTCCACCGCCGAGAGGGTCGCGAAGCGGTCGCTCTCGATGGCGGCCGACCTGCAGATATCGACCGAGGAGGACCGGCTGGGCCGCGTCTCGTTCGGGTGCGCCCAGATAGAGGGCTGGCCCGACAGGAGGTTCAGCGCGCCGCTCTACTTGGAGCCCAGCACGTAGATGCCCATGTAGATCGATATCGCGACGAGGACCAGGCCTATCGCCAGCAGGAAGTTCACCATCCTGGGCTTGGTCGTCTGCCTGCCGCTCAGGTACGAGATGTAAATCCCGAGCGCCCCGAAGACGATCGTGAGGGCGTCGAGCCCGGTCTCCGTCGCCGACTGCGCGCCCGTTGACGGGAATATCACGTATCCGAAGTTGACCGGCTCGATGACCGCGCAGACTATCCCGGCCGTCATGAGGACGATGCCCAAGACGTAGAGGACCTCCATCCAGCGGCCCTCGACCTCGGAGAGGAGCCCGCTCTTGTCCGCTGCCTTGTCCAGCCTCCGCCAGACGCCGTCGACGTGAGACTCTACCCAGCTCCTTATCAATCGGTTCTCGCCTCCTCCTCCAACGCTACCACTTCTCTTGTCCACTGACCCGTCTGCTCAAGGGCTTTAACTCTATTCAAGTAATCTCGCCAGGACAAGCCGGAATAGGCTTCCCTCCAGGCCTCGTATGCCCTTTTAAGTGCATCTCTAGCCGCCGAATGATAGCGGCAGAGCCCGCTGCCACCACCACCCCCGTCCTCAGCGGCCCATCTTCTGCAGAGCTTGCACCGCATCTTCCTTCTTCTCCTTGCCACCCGCCGTCCCCTTCTTGACCTTGTCTGGACAGCCGACGTTGACGCACAGCCTCCACGGATACCTCCTCCCTGTCCGCACGTACACCACGGGCCATCCGCACGACCTGCAGGGCTTGCTCGCCGCCTTCACCGTCCCCCTCTGGGGCAGCGGGGCAGAGGCCCTACACCCGGCGGGGTAGTTGGTGCAGCCGACGAACCTCTTCTTGGTCTTGAAGGACCTGATCACCCTCAGCCTCCCAGTCTTGCAGACGGGGCAGGGGCCGAGGACGCTCTGGGCGACGCTCGTCTCCGTCGCCGACTCGTTCATCATCCTGCCGATCCCGGGCTCGTTCTCCTTCAACCTCTCGACCTGCTTCGAGAGCATGTCGATGGCCCGCTCCAAGAGGTCCGTCCCGTCACCCCCGTCCCCCCTCTCCACCTCCTCGAGGGCCGCCTCCGTCTCCCGCGTCAGGGCGGTCGAGACTATCTGGGGACAGTACTCCTGCATCGTCTCGAACACCGAGATGCCGAGGTCGCTGGCGACGAGGCCGTCTCCCGAGACGTAGCCCCTCCCTATCAGGGTCGAGATGGTCTCCGCCCGCGTCGCCTTCGTGCCGATGGACTCCTTCTCCATCTTCTCGAGGAGGCTGCTCTGGTTGTACCTTGGGGGCGGAGATTCGAACCTCTCCTCGCAATCGACCCTCAGCACGGAGAGCGCGTCCCCTTCCTTGAGCGACGGGACGTCCCTGTCCTCGACCCCGGTGTACTTGGCGTAGTACCTCATCCACCCGGGCCTGAGGGTCCTCCTCCCCGTCGTCCTGAATGCATGCCCGCCATGGACCTCGATGTCGGCGCTGATCCTCTCGCGTATCGCGTCCGCCGCGAAGGTCGCCAGGAAGCGCCTCACCACGAGGTCGAAGAGCTTCCTCTCCCAGGGGTCGAGGGACCGCCTGGGGCGCTCACCGGTGGGGTATATGGCGGGGTGCGCCTGGTCGACCTTCTCGCCCTCCCTCGGTCGCAGCTCCCCCGCGAGGAGCTCCCTGACCGCCGAGCCGTACTCCTGCATCCCGCCCAGGTTCGAGAGGATGTCGCGATACCTGATCGAGGGGGGGAGCTTCTGGCTGCTCGTCCTGGGGTAGGATATCAGCGCATCGAGGTAGAGCCTCTCGGCGATCTGGAGGGTCCTGCTCGGCGTGAAGCCGAAGCTCCTGTAGGCCTCCTTCTGCAGGTCGCCGGTGTCGAACGGGGTCGGAGGAGGCTGCTTGAAGATGGACCTGGAGAGCGTGGAGACGCGGGCGGCCTTCCCCTGGCATCCGTCCCTCATCGCCTCGGCGTCGACCTTCCTCTCGAACCTCGGCACCGCGCTGGGTGCCTCGAACCTGACGCCCTCCCTCTCGAAGAGCGCCGCGACCGTCCAGTAGGGGGTCGGCACGAAGCTCCTGATCTCGACCTCCCTCTTCACCACGAAGCCCAGTGTTGGCCCCTGCACGCGGCCCATGCTGATGGTCCTATAGCCGGAATAGGCCGTCGAGAGCGACCCCGAGAGGGCTCTGGAGAGGTTGATCCCCCACATGAAGTCCACCGCGTGCCTGGCCCTGCCCGCCTTCGCCAGACCGGAGCCGACGCCGGCCTTGGCGGAGGCGAAGGCCTCGACGAGCTCCTCCTTGGTCAGGGTCGAGAACTTGGCCCTGACGGCAACGTCCTGCACGCCTCCGCAGGCGTACCTCAGGATGTTGTGACCTATCGTCTCTCCCTCGACGTCGAAGTCGCAGGCGTTGACGAAGGACGTCGCCCCCCTCGCCAGTCTCTGGATCGCGAGCAGGCGCTTCCCGACGCCCTTGGCGTCCTTGTCTATCGTGTGGGCCGGGTACCACTCGAGGTCGAGGACGGGATAGACCTCCCTGTGGCGGAACGAGTCCGAGATGGCGTAGAGGTGGCCCAGTGCAGAGCAGACGACGTAGTCGCGGCCCTCCCTCCTCAGCCGCAGGACCTGGACCCCGTTGACGACCAGGGGCTCCACGCCGTCTTCGGCCAGCGCGTCGGCGACCCTCCTCGCGGCGTCGGGCTTCTCGCATATGACCAGCCGATACTCGGCGGGCAGGTCGTCGATCGAGGCGCTCAACTCCGGGTCGACGAAACGCATTTCTCGATGCCTTTTAAGACTAAGGCGGGGCCGCCGTGAGTTTGACGTACGAACTTGTCTGCTCGAAGTGTGGTCACACGATCTACTCGGGCTTCGACCTTCGTTCGCCGAACGACATCCTGAAGCCGTCGAACTACTCCTGCAAGAAGTGCGGCGCCAAGCTATCCCCGAGCAACTTCAAGGTCGACGTCAAGAAGCTCGAGGGGAACTTCGCCTAGGACGACCGAGGCTCCTCATGTACACGCACTGGTCGGCCCTCACCGAGAAGTTCAGCGCAGAGTAGTTCGTCTCCTTTCCCACCAGGCTCCTGTCGACGCCCCTGACCAGCACGAACGGGGTGGCCTCGTCGGACTCGCCCATCACCAGCTGGGCCGCGGAGCAGAGGTCGTCGGCTATGGCCTGACTGGTGACCTTCAGGATGTTCCCGAACAGGTCCTCCTTCCCGCGGAGGTCCAGGACCGCCTCGAGGCCGGCGGCGGCGAGGGCGACGCCGGTCGTCCCGCGACGGGTGGGCATCAACCTGCTGTCGGAGACGACCACCCCGATGCGCACGCCGTGCCGGAACCTCATGGCGTCGACGATCGCGGAGGCGGACTCGAGCGCGTCCCTCGGGTAGAGGACCACCCTTCCCGGCTCGATGTTCGACTTGTCGATGCCGGCGTTGGGGGAGAGCAGCCCGTCCTTCGAGGCGAGCACGAACCCGACGACCCCGCCGAGCACCTCGTCCGACTCCCTGACTATCAGCTCGCACAGCTGCGGCGACATATGGAACCTGGACGCGAGCTCCCTAGCGTAGGCGGTCGGCACGACCGAATCGAGGGAGAGGACCCTGCCCTCGGAGATGGCGATGAACTTGCTGGACGCCACCAGGACGTCTCCGTCCCGGAGGCTCTTGCCGACCAGGCCGTCGAGGAGGTCCAGCAGGCCGAAGGACGAGCTCCTCCTCTCGGTCCTGATCGGAGAGAGGGTTATCATCACCTTGATCGCTCTGGACTCCGCTTAAATAAAGAGGCTCCGGGCGTGCGGGATAGAGTTGAGCAAGCGAACCCCACTTTACGACTATCACTCCGCCAACGGAAAGCTGGTCGAGTTCGCGGGTTACGAGATGCCCATCTGGTACTCGAACACGACGGAGGAGCACCTGGCGGTACGGGACCACGCCGGGATCTTTGACGTCTCCCACATGGGGAGGGTCGTGGTCAGCGGTCCGCGCGCGGCGCAGTTCATGGACTGGCTCGTCCCCACCGATAGCTCCCCGCAGCCCGTGGGCAAGTCATTCTACACCCTGCTGCTGAACCCCGAGGCTGGGATCGTCGACGACATCATCGTCATCAAGAGGGCGGAAGACGACTACCTCCTCGTCGTGAACGCGGCGAACAAGGCGAAGGACCTCGAGCACATGAACGGCCTGAGCCTCTCCGGGGCGGACATGGACGACATCACCGACGGCACGACGATGATCGCGGTCCAGGGGCCCGAGGCGATCGGCGCGCTCCAGCCCCTCACGCCCGTGGACCTCTCCCAGATCAAGAGGTTCACCCACGTCCGATCGAAGGTCGGAGCGAGCGACGCGACGATCACGAGGACGGGCTACACTGGAGAGGACGGGTTCGAGATAATCCTGTACGACTCCGGGATCAGGGACAGCTCCGTCGCCGCCTCGGTCTGGGGAGACCTCGCGACCAGGGCGGCACCCTGCGGGCTCGGGGCGAGGGACTCCCTCCGCATCGAGGCGGGCCTGCCGCTCTACGGGTCCGATATAGGAGACGAGACCAACCCGATCGAGGCAGAGCTGGCGTGGGTCATCTCGAAGGGGAAGACGGGCTACGTCGGTTGGGAGGCGGTCGCGCGGTACAGGGCCTCGCCGCCCCGGAGGGTGAGGAGGGGCCTGGTCATGGCGGACAGGATCCCCCGCCACGGCTTCGCGATCACCGACGGGACGAACCGGCCCATAGGCGAGGTCACGAGTGGGACGTTCTCTCCCGTCCTGAAAAAGGGGATAGCGATGGGGTACGTCGACACGCCGGACTCGCAGGTCGGCGGGGACGTCCGGGTGGTCGTCCGGGGCTCCCCGAGCCCCGGGAGGCTCGTCAAGCCGCCCTTCTACGACGAGACCCGCTACGGCTGGAAGCGCGCCGGCAGCAAGAAGGATAATAGCTCCTCGCCGGGGGTCCAGGCGTCCGCATGACCGACCACCAATACACCTTCCCGGCGGACCTGGTCTACACGAAGGAGCACGAGTGGGCCAGGATAGAGGGGTCCACGGCCCGCGTCGGGATCACCGATTACGCCGCAAAGGTACTGAACGACGTCGTCTACCTGACCCTGCCGTCTCCCGGAGAGACCGTGCGGCAGCTGAAGACCTTCGGCACGGTCGAGTCGATCAAGGCGGTCTCAGAGCTCTACTCGCCGCTCTCGGGCACGGTGAAGGGCGTCAACTCCGAGCTGCAGACCCACCCCGAGCTCGTCAACAAGTCCCCATATGGGGAGGGATGGATCGTGGAGATCGAGGCCTCGGACCTCGAGGCGGAGAAGGCGGCGCTCCTCGGCCCGGAGAAGTACGCCGAGTTCGTAGCCTCTCTCGGAAAGTAGTGGCTGGAAAAACTTCATTAAGTGACCTGTGGGGCTCTCGGCGAAGTTGAAGCTCAGTCAACTGCAGGCCCTACTGAGGAGGCCGACGATCTCAAGGCAGAGCATGATAGTCGCCTTGACGCTCACGAGCGTGTTCGTCGTCGCGCTCTTCATGCGGTCCTTCCCGGCCAAGTACGGCTTCTACCTCAACGAGTTCGACCCCTACTACGACTACAAGGCGGCGCTCTACATCGTGACCTCGTTCAACAACAGCTGGGCCGCGGGCCACGGAGGCATCCCGGGCCTGCTGTCGTACTTCCACTGGACCGATTACACCACGTGGTACCCCGAGGGGAGGGCGGTGGCCCCCACCTCCCAGGACGGGCTTCAGTTCGCGGGGGCGCTGTCATATCTCTTCTTCCGGAACATCTTCGGTCTGCAGATCAGCCTGTACAACTACCTGGTGCTCTTCCCGGTCTTCGTCGGCTCGCTCACCTGCATCGTCTTCTTCTTCCTGGTGAAGAGGATAGCCGGGACGGCCGGGGGCCTCTTCGCGGCCCTGATGTTCGCGGTCTCGCCCCCGATACTCGAGAGGGGGAACCTGGGGTGGTTCAAGTCGGAGCCCCTGGGCATCTTCCTCTTCGCGCTCTCGGCGTACGTCTTCCTCACGATCCTGGACAGCGACATGAGCGTAAGGCAGAGGGTGCTCAGAGGGATCTTCGCTGGTTTCCTGCTGGGCTACGCGAACACCGCCTGGGGAGGCGCCGAGTACTTCACAGCGGCTTTCGGACTGTTCTTCATCGTCCTGCCGTTCCTCGACAGCACCGACCTCCCCAAGCTCGCGATGGCCAGCCTGTTCTTCACGGCAGGAGACATCTTCGGGAGCGCCATCTTCCCGAGGCCGGGCGTGACGGTGGTGACGAGCGCAGAGGGCCTGGCGATAATCAGTGGGACGCTCTTCGTCCTGGTCGCCAGCTGGCTGAAGACCTGGGTCCGGCCGGACGAGTTCAAGAGGACCCTGGTGAAGGTCATGCTCGGGACGGCGCTGGCGGCGGTCGCCCTGATCAGCTTCGGCTCGGTCTCTTCGCTCAGCGCTAGGTACCTCTCCGTGATATTCCCCTGGGTGAGGAGCGACAACCCCCTGGTGGAGTCGGTCGCGGAGCAGGCGCTTCCGACCGGGAGCGACTACTTCTCGGCATACCTCCTCCTCCTTCTGCTCGGCGTCTTCGGGGCGGTGATAGCGTTCAGGAGGAGGAACGCGGCCACGGCCTTCGCCCTCGTGATAGGGATCACCATGATATACGCCTCGGACGCCTTCTCGCGTCTCCTGGTCTACTCGTCGATAGCCTTCGTGATACTCGCCGGGGTAGGGTTCGCCGAGCTGGCCTTCTCGCTGATGAAGCCCACCTCGTCCTCGATGGTCAAGCGCAAGCCCACCTACTCGACCGGCGGCGAGATGCGCGCGGTCTACTCGGTGGCGTTCATCGCGTTGCTCGCGTTCCCCGCATCGATATACTGGATACCGAACCCGGTCGCGTGCACCAGCACGAACTCAACCATCTGCGACCAGAGCCCCGCCGACTACGGGGTCAGCATCGCCAACGGCGGGACGATTTTCGCCCACTCCGAGCTGACCGACTGGACGCAGGCGCTGGCGTGGATCGACGCCAACACGCCGCAGAACGCGGTGATAATCGCATGGTGGGACTATGGATACTGGATCAACGTGATGGCCAACAGGACCACGGTCGCAGACAACGCGACGCTCAACGACACCAGGATAGCAGAGATCGGCCAGATGTTCATGTCGAACCTCACCCAGGCGCAGACTCTGGCCCACGACATGGCCAACGGCCGTCCGGTCTACGTGCTCTCCTTCATCACCGGATCGGTCCTGTACTCCGGCACGACGCCCGAGTTCTACACCCTTCAGATACCGGCTGGCAGCGGTTTCACGGCGGGAGGCGGTGACGAGAGCAAGAAGCAGTGGTTCATACGCATCGCCGGCCTCAACGAGAGCGAGTACCTCGAGTGCCCGAACATCTCCGCCGCGTGCACGAACGTAGACGACTTCAACCTGACACCGTACACGCTGCAGAACACCCTCTTCGGCCAGATGCTTCCCTTCACGTTCTCGAGCTGGCTGAACCTCGCCAACGACTCCACGAGCGCGACGTACTCGTTCGACTCGAACGGGAACCCACCGCTCCAGCTCTTCAGCTATCCGGCGACATACCGGCTGGACAGCTCCACCCAACCGTTCCAGGTAGCGTTCACCTCAGGGAGCCTGGCCTCTCCGTTCGCGTGCGGAGGGACCTCGAGCAACCCGATAGACTGCTTCACTTCGGTGCTCGTCTACAAGGTGAACTGACCGGAAGCAGCACGGGCGGACGGCGGTGACGTTCGGGTGGCCGGCCCGTCGAGCGGCCGGTGGTCGCTCAGCTCTCGGCCGGCGCTGTCGTCTGGTAGGCCAGGGGGTTGCGGTACTTGGCGTACTTGTCGTCCGGGGAGTACTTGGCAGGGTGCGCGGTCACCGCTGCCCCGCCGCACCTGGGACAGACCTCCTTCATCGTGTAGCAGTGACAGGCCGTGCACCTGAGGAGGAGCCCCTTCACGCTCAGGCCACCCCGCCGTACTTGCGCGACATCTCCCTCTTGCTGCTGAACGTCCCGTGCTTCCCTATCTCCTGCTGGATGCGCTCCAGCGCGGAGTTCATGACCTTGTCCGCCTGCTTGTAGTCGTCGGCTATCACGCGCAGGCGGTATCTGGGAGCCCCCACGTAGCTCACCTTGATCTCCGCCGTCGACGACGTCCCGACTGCGGCGTCCAGCGCGTCCTTGATCTGCTGGATCCCGTCCGACGCCTTGGAGCTCAGCTCGACTATGGCACCCACCTCGTACTTGGGCGAGGTTATCTTCTCCTCCGCCGCCTCCACTATCTCTTTCGCGATGTTCTCCGGGAGCTCCAGGGAGGCGAACGCCTTCACCCCCTTCTTCGAGGCGGCCTCGAGGGAGTCGTAGAGGGAACCGTGCTCCTTCTCCATCTTCGTCACGATATCGTTGAACTGCGCGTCCCCCATGGCGAGCTTCTTCTTCACGGTCCCCATGATGGTCACGGCCCTCTCGTTCTGCTTCCACTCGATGAGCTTGTTCCGCTTCTCCTCGTTGGTGACCTGCCGGAGCGAGAGGTCGACCTCCCTTCTGGACCGCTCGGCCCTTATCACCTTGAGGACCAGCTTCTGCTGGACCTTCGCCACCCTGTCGATGTTCCGCACCCAGCCCGTGGAGATCTCCGAGATATGCAGGAAGCCGTTCATGTGGTTGTACTCGTCGAGGTCGACGTAGATGCCGTGCGGGGTGATCTCTCGGACGGTGCAGAGCACTATCTCTCCGCGGTCCGGCAGCTCGGTGACTTCCATGGGAGCCTAACCTTTCAGCAGGGTGCCTTTAGCTATTGCGAAGGAGAGAGGGGCGCGCCGGTGGCCGGACCGGCCGTCCATCCGTCAGTCGAGTCTCTTGATTACCTGCGCGTCGACCCTTACCTTGCCGCCGGTCCTCTCGGCCAGCTTCCTCCCGCAGCCCTTGCAGGTCACCTCTCTGGTCGAGGCCGAGAACATCACCCTCTCCTCTCCGCAGTCCGGACACTTGATCAGGACGAAGCTGCTGCGGGGCTTCGGTATGAACTCTCGTTCTCTCTTCACGAGGTGATCTCCGCCTTTCTCAGCCTCATGCCCTTGCGCATCACTTCCTTGTTGCATGTCTTGCACTTTAGCTTGAGCGTCGCCTTCTTGGTGGTCTTGGCGGTCCTGACGAGCTCGGGGAACTTTTGACCACCGTACCCCAACTTCCTGCGAGCCTGGCGTCGTGCACCCCAAGACGAAGCCCTCTCCTTCCCCTTCTTGTAGAGGCTGACCGAGTGCGGGGTGTGCTTGTGACAGTGCGGGCAGAACGTGTTTATCTCCTTGGGGATCTTCACAGATTTTCAACCGAGTCGAAACCGGTCCAAATTTATGCGTTTTGGTCGCCCGGGTGGCCTCCGGGGCCTCGCTCGACAGCGCATCCAGGTGCGGGACGGCGCTCCAGAAGATACCCATCGGCGCCCCCGCGGTTCCGGCCGCGCTCCCCTGAAAGAGAGGAGCGTCAGGTCGTTCCAGGCCGAGCGGCAGGTCGCTCGGGGCCGACACGCCGGCTCGCCACGATGGACCGCGTCGGCTGACTCATTTGACCCTAAGACGCAGGCGGCGTCGACCACGCAGAAGGATTTAGCGGGCCTCCGTTGAAGGTACGGAGATAGCTGCTCGCCATGCAGGGCTCCATCCCATCGCGTCGGTCCATAGGAAGGGTCTCGCGGATAGCGATTTATCCCGTGAAGGGGTGCGCAGGGGTCGAGCTCCAGAGAGCACGCGTCGGCCGCACGGGGCTGGAGGGCGATCGCGAGTACATGGTCGTCAGGGAAGGTGCCGGAGCCGACGGCGCGCTCCCCTTCATCACGCAGAGAGACAAGAGGAGCAGGGAGGACGCAAAGCCACAGAGCCTGTCCGCGCTGGCGCTGATAAGGCCCGAGACCAGGGACGGCGTCCTGAGGCTCACCTGGGAGGGCAGCGACCCAATCGCGATATCCCACGAGCCGCGAGCCGGAGACGTGACGAGGGTCAGGATACACAATGACTTGGTCTCAGCCGTCGACCAGGGGGAGGAGGTCGCTGGATGGCTGAGCGACCGCCTGGAGCTGAAGGTCAGGCTCGTCAGGGCGTCCGGCCCGTTCCACAGACTGGCCAAGCAGAACTACATGCGAAACACGAACCAGATCACGTTCCAGGACGCCTACCCGATACACTGGCTGATGCAGGAGTCCGTGGACGAGCTCTCGGAGAGAGCCGGGCAGGAGATCCCTTGGACCAGGTTCAGGCCGAACGTGGTGGGCGAGGGCGGAGAGCCGCGGGCCGAGCACGAGATACACGAGGGGAGGATCGGCGGGATAGGCTTCGTGCAGCCGAAGCCCTGCACGCGCTGTCCCGTCACGACCGTCGACCAGGAGCTCGGAGAGAAGAGGGGCAACGAGCCGCTGGTCACGCTCAGCCGCTACAAGAGATGGGGCCGGACGGGGGAGGTCCTCTTCGGAGAGAACGCCCTCCCGCTAGAGGAGGGCTGGGTGGGGGTCGGCGACGAGATAGTCCAGGTGAGTGCCAGGTCCCCTCCGCTGCTCTACGGCGGGTAGGAGGGCGCCGGCCCGACATCGTCCAGTCAGAGCGACGGGACGACCTGCTCGGCGAAGGGGATGATCGAGCTCATGGAGGGGTAGTCGAGGAAGTAGATCATGAACCTCTCGACGCCCGCGTCGACGTACCGGCCCATCCTCTCGGTCACCTGCTCGACCGAGCCGACGATAAAGTCCCGCTTCACGTCCCCGAGGGTCAGCTTGACGGGAGCCATCCCGCGCCTCGTCCGCTCCGGGTTGGTGTTCGTCTGCCAGTTCGCCCACTCGACTATCCGCGCCTCCTGATCGGGTCTGTCCGTTATCATCAGGTACGTCTCGAGAGACCTCTCGATCTCGGCGTAGTCCCTCCCGACCGCCGCACAGTGGTCCCTGATGACCTGGAGCTTGTGCTCATAGACCTCCGGGGAGACCTCGTCGATGTTCCAGCCGTCGGCGTACCTCGCGACCGCCCTCAGGACGAGCTGTTCGCCCTTCCCTCCGATGATTATCCTCGGCCAGGGCCGCTGGACGGGGCGCGGGAGACAGACGGCGTCGGTGACCGCGTAGTGCTTGCCCTTGAAGGTGAAGCTGTCGTTCGTCCACAGCCCCCGGAGGATCTTGATCGTCTCGACCATGCACTCGACGCGCACCCTCGGCACCTCCTCCCAGGGAAGGCCGTAGGCGAGCTGCTCCGCGCCGTTCCACCCGGCGCCGATGCCCAGGTCCACCCGACCGTTGGAGAGCACGTCGAGGCTGGCCACGACCTTGGCGAGCATCGCAGGCGACCTATGGGCCGGGCAGCTCACTAGGGTGCCCAGGCGGAGCCTCTCCGTGGACTGACTGAGGGCCGAGAGCACCGTCCACGCCTCGAGCGTCTCCGAGTTGCGGCCGAGCATCACGTGGTCCGGCGCCCAGACCGAGTCGAACCCGAGGTCCTCCCAGGCCATGACCACCTCGCGCATCCGCTCGAAGTTCATGTCGTAGGTCCATGCGCTCCCACCTGCGTTCAGGGGGAGCCCCAAGCCGAACGTGGATCTCGCTGTCAAAGGATGAGCGGAACCTATCCTCCATGGTATTTATGCCGTTGAGGCGTGAAGGACCTCGAGCGACGAAGCGCGCGAGGTTCGCGCCTTCGCACGCGATCGGGAAGAGCATCGATGTCTATCTGCCATGCCATGGAGCGGAGAGACCACGGTGTGAGGAACGTGAGAGAGAGGCGCTGGATCTTTGGCGCGACGGTCCATCCATGATGGATTCAAGCGCACCCTTCCCCATCTCGATGCATCCGGTGCAGCCTGAACTGACCAGGCCGCTCCTTCCCGGGCTGCGGGAGACCCCGGCTTCCTACTTCGAAGCCCTGGCGTAGTCGACCATACCCTGGAAGTCGACCACGACCACCGGTTCCTTCCCTACCACCCACGCATCGTGACCTGGGGGCACGAAAGAGATCTCCCCAGCCTTCACATCTTTTGTCGTCCCGTCGTCCATCTTTATCCGCAGCGTCCCGGAGAGGTGGTACTGGAAGTGCGGCGCCTCGCAGCTGTCGGTCTTCATCATAGGTTTGAGCGACTTGGACCACTTCCAGCCCGGCTGGAACTCCGCGCGCCCCACCATGGCGCCTCCGATCTTCACGAGGTCGAGTTTGCCCTTGTCGAAGGTCCTCGTCTCCTCAGGCTTTCCGAATCCCTTGACTTCCATCTTGGCCAAGTAGAATCGTGACAAATAGTTTGAAGTTACTTAAAAATCTTAGCAGTCACGGCGACTCTCGGGGGACCTGAACCTCTTCGCCGTTCGCGCGGAGGCCGACCGTCTCCACGGTGTCTCGGATCGGATCATCGAAGGCGCTCCGTGGACCTAGGCCCCAGCGCGTTGCGTACGGAAGCTGACCCGCTTCTAGGCTCCTCGCGAGATCCATGCCGGACAAGCCTGGTTGCCGGGAAACTTAATACGCCCTCCCTCTCCGCTAATTCACGCTTTGGCAAGATACGAGTGCTGTGGGATGAAGTTCGGCCACGGTCAGGCGCTCACGAATCACATGCGGTCCATCCATCACACCGCCCAATTCACCGCCGTCCTCTCGTGCTGCGGGACCCAGTTCTCGAGCTCCGAGGAGCTCTCCGGGCACATGGAGAAGGCTCACCACGCGACGGTCGTGGTCGAGACCGCCTGACTCGGAACGGCGGCCGGAACAAAAAGGGTGGGCCGGTCCCTGATAGGGACCGCGGCGCCTAGACCTTCGTGAGCAGCGCGCTCACCACTTCGGTCGCGCTCCTGTAGTTGCCTTCTGGCAGGCTACGCTGCACCCATTCCTTATCGGGTGCCGGAACGTCTGACATGTCGTTGCACGCCTGGACCACCTGGGCCCTCGACGCCGGGTACTTTACGTGGTTCTTCAGGTGTGCCAGTTCCTCAGCCATCGTGCTGGTTGTGTTCATGGTCCTTAGACGTGGTTGGCCCGATATATCGTCGACTCAACGCCGCGGGGTAATTTCAACCCGGAGGGGTAGGAGTGCATTCACCCGATGGCCCTCCCAAGAGGCGATATGACTGAAATAGACCGAGAGCCTGCGAGGCGAATGTGGCCCCAGGACGGAGGCACACGACTCGACTCCCCCGAAGGAACGATTATAACACGGGAATGGTTCGATAGACATCGTGGACGGTGCGCCACCGAAGGGAGGCAAGGAGGGGTGAGCTCGGCATCCGACGACGTAGGCGACCTGCTCTTCGTGCTCTCCAGCGCCGATAGGTTGAAGCTCCTATCCGAGATAGGCCACCGCGAATCCCGGCTGACCGAGCTCGCGACCAAGCTCGACGCCACGGTCCAAGAGACGGCCAAGCACCTCAAGCGGCTCTCCGACGCGCGGCTCATCGAGAAGACGCCGTCGGGACCCTACGCCCTCACCCCGTTCGGCAGCGTGGCGATGGAGCTCATCCCGTCGTTCAGGTTCCTCTCTGCCCACAGGCAGTACTTCCTAAACCACGACATCTCGTTCCTGCCGAAGCACCTGCTGCGGAGGATCGGCGACCTATCGGACCACGTCTACGTGGAGCACGTCAGCAACGTCCTCGCGGAGTGCCAGCACCTCGTCCTGATGGCCCAGGAGTACTTCTGGTGGCTCATCGACTACCCTCTCCCGTGGGTCCACAGGGAGAAGTTCTCCGAAGGACTGTCCGTCAGGGGGATCGTCCCGACGTCCATCTCCCCCCAGGGCTATCGCCAGGCTAAGGCGCTGCTGGGCGAGACCTCCGACGTCCGGTTCGCCGGGACCGTCAAGGTCGGCATCGTGGTCAACGAGAAGATGGCGGGGATCTGCTTCCCGAACATGGAGGGCGCGGTGGACTTTGGCAAGGGGTTCATAGGCTACAACATGACGTTCCAGAAGTGGTGCCAGGACCTCTTCGAGGACCTGTGGTCGTCGTCGAGCAAGTCGTGGCCGGCCGACCTTCAGGCCCGGCTCCAATCGTCCGCCACCGGTTGAGGCGCGGCAGGATAGAGCTCGCACAGGAGGGGGCGGCCCTGAGCTGTACGTCGAGAAGGCAAGCCGAGGACCCGCGGCGGCAGAGGACGTGATGACCCGCCCATCGCCGCCATAAGCACGGAGAAGAAGAGGGAAGGAGGGAGACGGAGCGCCCTGCTCGACCTCAAGGAGCTGGAAGCCCGTCCTTGACCGTCTTCGTGGACACCATGGATCTTGGCCTCGAGAATCGACTTCCGTCACTGTGCGCCTTGCCCAGCTTCTCAGGATGCCTTCGGGTATTCCACATGCATGACGAATCTGCCTTATGGCAGGAACTTCTCCCTGCTCACCAGCCTCGATGCCATGAGGATGGGGATGAGAGCAGCGACGGCTATTATCGCTCCCACGACAATCTCCACGGCTATCGCCGTCTCATAAGGGAAGACGAAAGGGATGATGAAACCCGGGTAGACTCCGACGAGGCCGAGCGCAACCGCCAACGGCTGGTTCCCTCCGGTCCTCGACTTCTGGAGCGAGCTGAAGACCATCATCATCGCGATGATGAGCGCCACCGTCGATACCGCCATGAGCGCCCCGATCCCCAGGATCACCAGCATCGTCGACAGGTATGTCGTTCCGAAGCGCACAAGAGAATACAGGAGGTTCAGCGTCCCGAAGATCAGCAGATAGGATACCGATACCAGCAAGGCGGCCTTCAGGTATCGCGCGAATATGTCACCCTGCGTCAGCCCCAACGATATGAGGTACTCGAGCACGCCGTTGTTCTTGTCGTAGACGAACAGCACGACCATCGGGGTCGTCAGCATCATCATCGGCAGCACGCTGAACGGGATCGCGAGCAGCGGCAGGGCGGTAATCGTGACCGAGCTGACGCTTATGCTTTGGCTCGAAGAGTCTGCGTAGGTGGGGTTGAGGAAGAAGAGCACTCCAACCCCTATGGCTATCGCCACCGCGAGGTAGAACTTGTTGAGGCCCAAGGCCCTCTTCGCCGTGACCACTATCTGGTTCTCCCTGATTCCCTCGTCCTCGCTCGCGCCTTGCGTCTTTGCCGTCACTTGCCACCATCACCGAACAGTTCCTGAAGGGGATTGTCGAGCTCCCTCATCTCCGTGACGAGTATGCCCTTCTCGACCACCTTCCTCAGGGCGAGGCCTGCTTCCTCCGGATTGGATACGTTGAGCACGTAGTAGCCGCTGCTGTTGTCCTTCTTGGCGTCGACGATCTTCGTGATGTCCTCAGAAGCCCTTATCCCCACCCTGTAGCTCTTCGATCGGACGTTCGCGATCTTGTCGAACAGCGCAAGCTTGCCGTCCTTTATCAGTATGAGGTTCATGCCTATGTCGGTAGCTTCGTAGAGGTTGTGAGAAGAATAGAGTATCAGCTTGTCCTCGCTGAGCTTCAGTATGATGTCCCTTATCTCCTTGGAGAGGCCGGGATCGAGGTTCGCGGTCGGTTCGTCGAGCAGGTAGACGTCCCTGTCCTTGAGGAAGACCTTCGCTATCGACACCCTCTTCTTCTGGCCCTGTGAAAGGTCTGAGACCTTCTTGTCCCTCAGCTCGTTGAGGCCCAGCAGACCGATCGCCTTCTCCGGGTCTCCTCCCTCCATCCCCGCATAGAACCTGAGCGCGTTGTACACCGTCATCTCCTCGGGAAGCGCGTTGAAGTGTGAGAGGTAGTTTATGTTGCTCCTGAGCTCGTTCGACGCGTTTATGTCCGTCCCATCAAGGATCACCCTGCCTGATATGGGCTCAAGTATGCCCGCTATCGTCCTGAAAAGCGTGGTCTTTCCCGCACCGTTAGGCCCGAGCACGACGTACACGGAAGATTCCTTTGCAGTGAAGCTGATGTCGTGCAACACCGCCTTGCCGTTGTAGCCCGAGTCGACGTCGTCCAGTTCAAGCGTGTGCAACAAGACACCCGATAGAGACCGGTCCGGAGCCCCGTTTCTCAGAGACGCATGGCAAGAGAGCGATATGGTTGGAGGGGAACACGCAGCATGTCCGTAAGGCGGTCATATTTCACACTACCCCATATTTTCCTCTTTGAGAATAGCTCTCCGAGAAAGAGCTTGCCCTCAGACGACTTTGCCATCCTTCCTTGACGTCCATCCGCTTCCCGATGACCTCGCGGGCGAATAGCGCCACGAGTCCGATGACGACGAACCCGACCACGACGAAGGGGCCTGCGGATTGCCGGAAGTCGTCGCTGAAGGAGACCGCGCGGACGAACACGGCCGCCGCCAGCGGCCCGGCCCTGTTCGCGCGCAGAAGCGAGCGAAGCCCCAAACCTATACACCGGCAAGCGGCCGCCTCTACCGTCTAGGATCGACGCGACCCAGACGTCTCCGAAGCGCTTTATAGTACTCCGGTACTGGAGTACTCGATAGACGATGGCCCAGGTGAAGTTCATAGTCGACGAGGAGCTGCTCAAGAGGTTCAAGCAGGTGGTCATCGAGAGGCGCGGCAAGATAGAGCTCACGCCGGAGGGGGAGGAGGCCCTGAGGCTGTACATCGAGAAGTACGAGGGTAGGCGGGGGGCAGGCGACGACGGAGGACGCGACGACCCGCTCATCGCCGCCATCGGCGCCATAAGCACGGAGAAGAAGAGGAAAGGAGGGAGACGGAGCGCCCTCCTCGACCTCAAGGAGCTGGAAGCCCGTCCTTGACCGTCTTCGTGGACACGACGATCTGGGCCTCGGGCATCGACTCCTCCGACGCCCTCCATGAGGACGGCTCTTCGGTCATGAACGCTCTGGCGACCGGGGAGCTATCCTCTGCCGTCACCACCGACTACGTCTTGGACGAGACCCTCACCCTCCTGAAGAGGAGAGGAGGGAACGACAGCAGCAACAGCCAGCAGGCCAGATCGATCGTCGAGGCGGTGCGGCGCATAGCCTCCTCCCCCGCTGTGACGGTGCTGTACGTCGACCGGGAACTCTTCGAGGCGGCGCTGTCGACCTACAGGAAGTACGGACGGCTGAGCTTCACCGACGCGGTCACGCTGACCGTTATGCAGCGGCGCAAGATCAAGGAGATATTCTCGCACGACAGCGACTTTGACCTGAAAGGCATCATCCGGAAGGAGAGACCCCAGTCGGACCGCACCTTTCTTCACGCTGCTGGCAGCGTGCTCCGTTGACAAGGCCGCTCTGCTCTGAGATCAGGTGCGCCGCTCATACGAGCCCTGTCGGACAAAACTATTAATCAGAAAATCGCCCTCGACCCGAAAGGCTGGGCAAGCGTGAACCCTCGATCGGCCAGAGACCTCTCTCGCGTCGCCGTGGCGATCGTCATAGCGGCCGTCGTCGTGTCCGCAGCGATCCTGGTGGCCTCATCCACCAGGCCGCCGGTGACGAAGACCGTCACCTCGAACGCCGTTTCCACGAGCACGGTGGTCTCGTCCACGACCATACTCAAGACGATTACCGCCACGGAGACGGTCGGGACCGCCACCGAGACGGTGACATCGGTCACGGGATACGGTTCGCCCTATATCGGGAACATCACCGTGGCCGACCTGAGGACCGGTAGCGACCTGACGAACGTAGCGGTCGACCCTTCGACTCAGGAGGTCTATGTCCCCGACTTCGGTGGCGACATGCTGGTGATAAACGCGACCTCCGACGGCGTTTCTGCGACCCCTGACAACTTCAGCGCGACCTACGTGGCGGTCGACCCTCGAACGGATATGGTCTACACCAACAACGACGGGTGTCCGCCCTGCGCCGAGTCGGTCGTCGTGGTGGACGGGGCTACCAACCGCGCGATCGGAGGAATCGACCTGGGGGCGTACGTGGACGGCCTAGACGTGAACCCGAACACGGACGTGGTCTACGCGAGCAGCGCGGACACCGACTCCCTGTACGTGATCAACGGTGCGACCGACTCGCTCGTCAAGAACATCTCCCTGGGCGGGGAGGCCATGGGCGTCGCGGTGAACGACGAGACGAACATGGTCTACGTTCCCGTCTGCACGACGTCCTTCGACTGCACTCCCGCCTTCCTGGACGCGATAAACGGCACCACGTACTCGGTAGTGTCACAGACCCCGATAGGCCTGCCGTTCGCCGTGGCGGTCAATCCGGTCACGGACACGATCTACGTGACGACGCTGCAGAACCTCCTGGTCTCCATCGACGGGAGCACGGGCTCGGTGACCGAGACGCGGTTGAGCGCCTACGCCATGGAGTGCCGGGGGTTGGCGGTCAACACCGTCTCGAACGAGGTCTACGTCTCCTGTCAAGCGAACCTGAACGAATTCCTCATCGTCGACGGCGCGAACGACAACATCCTGAACTCGTTCGTCGACAACGAGACGCCTTCGGGAGTCGCCTTCGACCCCAGCAATTCGATGATATACCTGGTCCAGTCGTCAGACGGGTACGTCTCGGTGCTGCGCAGCGTTACCTACCTCGTCCCGTAGGGCATCCGGTCGCTGTCCCGACGGCCGCCGCCGGCAGCGGCCCGGTCCCGTCCGCACGTAAAAGCCGGTGAGCCCCGGATCCATCCGATAGGAGATGGACGAGTTCGGACGTTCCACTCTGCGGGCTTCGAGGCGCAGCGCGAGGGACAATCACTGGCTGAACACGGGGGCCGGCGAATGACCCGATAGTCAATCGGCCGACCTTGGATAGGCGGCCCCGCCCGGCTCGCACGCAGAAGCGAGCCAACCCCGAAACCTATTTACCCGCAAGCGCTCGACCCGACCCGATTCAGCTTTGCTCTTCACCAAGACCTCTAGCGCCGTCGAATGGAAGGCCGTCGCGTCAGCGATTAAGACACTCGTCGAGGAAGCGACGTTCGAAGCCTCGAGCGAGGCGCTGATCTTCAGGGCGATGGACCCGTCCCACATCGCGCTGGTCGACCTGAACTGGCCGAACACCGCCTTCGAGAAGTACGAGTGCGACAAGCCGTTCAAGTTCAGCATCAGGGTCGAAGACTTTGTGAAGCTCATCGGGAGGACGGACGCCAAGGACAGCGTGGAGCTGACCTCGACGGAGGAGGACGCGCTGCTGCTCCGGCTCATGAACGGGTACAAGAGGGAGTTCAGGATACACCTCATAGAGACGACGTCGGGGACGGCGCCGCTGCCGAAGCTTGACTTTGACGCGTCGATATCGATGAGCAAGTCGGTGTTCGAGAAGGTCCTGGGCGACATCTCAGTGGTGGCGGACCAGGTGGTGATATCGGCGATGAAAGAGAGCGTGTCGTTCGCGGGGAAGAGTGACGTGGGGGCGGCGACGATTCAGCTCGACAAGAACGGGGCCGACGTGTTCGAGATGGACGTGAAGGCGGAGTCGAAGGCATCCTACAACCTCGACTATTTCCAAAGCATCTCGAAGGCGCTCGGCGGTTCCGTGGAGACGGTGCTGATCCAGTTCTCGGCGAAGAAGCCGGCGAAGCTGACGTTCAAGCTGAACGAGCAGGGCGCCATAATTTCGTATTTTTTGGCGCCGCGCATAAGCGACGTGTAACATTTTCTCTGATTTTCTCCAATATTCGGAACTAGTGGCGCCGAGTCGGACCGTCGTTTCGTCCACATCTTCGTCGACGGTGATGCTTCAATCGGCACCTCTGGCTTGTGAGGCGGGCTTGCCTTTCTCGTTCAACTTCTTGATCGTCCGATATAGCTCGTCCAACCTTTCATAATATCCGCTTGGCACAGGCTTCCTACCGGGGATCGGATTCGCGTCGACAAAGTCGAAGTACTCGAGCGTCCTTTCGGCCATCTGTCTCTTGACGATTAGATGCCTGACGATTTGCGGCAAGACCTTCCGAAGGACGCCAGCCGCGGCGTTATACTCCCATCTGGTCTTGGTAGTCTCGTTCCCCTTGCGAGCCAGGTGAACCGTCCCCTCCCCTACAATCTCCATCACCTTCACCAAGAACGGCCGATTGGAGTTGCTCACGTTGAGTTGCGGACGATAGAAGTAGCCTCTCCTGTATTCGGGACCGGAAACCTTGGAGAGAAATATTGACCCTTCACCGTCAATCACCCCTGCGAGCCACGCGCTCTCTTTCTCGATCAGCGTCCTACATTCGGTCGCCCTTCCTCCCCTTCCCCTGTTCTTGAGGCTCTTCGACAGCGCCAGCATAGCTGCAAGGGCCTCGGCCGACGGATCCTTCCCCTTCTGGTTCGCCTGCTTGAGGGCCAGGTAAAGCGAATCCGCCTTCTCATAGTACCCTGGAGGAATCTCCACAAGCCCGTTGATCGGGTATGCATCGACGAAGGCGAGGTACTCCAGCATCCGCTCGGCGGCCTCCTTCTTGATCAGAAGGTGAGGCACGAGCTGTGGGAGTAGGCCGCGAACGACCATACCTGCACCCCGATAGTACCACTTGTCCTTCCACTCGTAACGCTTCTCCTCTATGAAGTTCACCGACCCCCTTCCAATAACCTCCCTCACCTTCTTGGCGAACGCCTCACTGGAGCTGCTGAGGTTGATCGCCGGGACGTACGTGAACCCCCTCCGCTTCTGGGCAGCCAGCCCGCGGGTGAGCTTCACGATGAAGATTGACCCTTCCCCATCGATGACCCCGGCGAGCCAAGCCTTCTCGACCTCGTTCAGCTGCCTCGGAGGCCCGTCTCCGAACTCCTCGCCATTCTCTTCGTCCACGAGCTTCGATTTGGCGAACCTCCGCCACGACGAGACGTGGATCCCATCGACGATCTCGTCCACCGGCTTCTTCGTCTCGACCTCCTCGACAGAGGATATGGTGATCCGATGGACCTCATGCGGCCTTATCCTGTCCGCGTACTTCACAGGCACGTAGACTATGACCGCGCGATGTTCCGACGTGAAGATGTATGCCTGGAACTCGAAGACGTCTTCTACCGCGCCGGAGGCCCGATAGAACCTCTCTCCCTCAAGCCTGGCTCCGTCTACCGTCCTGAGCTGCCGCCAAGGCAGTCTGAAGATGATGCTACTGCCGGTCTGCCCGTTCTTCTTCGTATAGACGTGGCCGTATGCCCTTGCATCGAGGAAGACCGGGCCGGAAACGAGACCTTCGGGCTCTTGCGGCGCATTTCTAGGCTTCGGGATCTCCAGTTGTCGCTCGATTTCAGGCAGTCGTCTGATGGATGGTTCCGTCGAGCCTGGCTCCTTTCTTTCCTCTGGGTCCGGCTCTGCGAACCTCTGTCTCGATGAAACTCGGGCTTCGTCCGCGACGCTCGAGACCGATTCCTCGCTCTCGACCTCCTCAACCGCCGTTATTGTGAGCTCGTGGACTTCCGGCGGCCTTATCCTGCCCAGTTGCTCGGCGGGAACGTATACCACGACCTGCAGCCCTGCGGAAGCGATGTAGGTCGTCTGGAAATCGAACACGCTCTCCACCCTGCCTGAGATCCGATAGAGCCTGCCTTCTTCAAGCCTGGCTCCGTTTGCCTCCCTCACCTGCCGCCAGGGGAACATGAAGTAGACATAGCCACCGACCCCCCATCCTTCTTCGCATGCGTCTTGCCTCGGGCTTTTGCGCTCAGGACCACTGGTCGGAGTCCAGGATGCCCGGACCCGTCCGGAATCTCACCAGTCGATTCGGGAGACTCCGATGGCTGCTCGACCTTGCCCTGCTCGGGTCGGCTCTCAGAATCGGCCAGCGTCGTCTGGGTCGGGCGCTCGGGCCCTTCCTTCCCCTCAGGTCCCTGGGGTTCCTTCCGTTCCGTCCTTTCTTCGCTTTCCGCGTCGGCGGCCTGAGACCCGGCGTCGCTTCGAACCTCAAAGATGGCGGGTTCTTGGCCGACCTCCGGGGAAGATATCGGTTCGGAGACCCCAGTTCTCAACTTGGGGGCCTCGTCTTGGACGTGATTATCTTGGTCCATCGGGATGCTTCGGGAAAAGCCGGCAGGATCCCGTCCACGGGGTGGTCCAGGCCGGTCTCAGGATAGAAAACAGGTTGCCATGGCAACCTCCACGAAAAATGGCAACGTTGCCACCTCGAAAGTGGCAACATGGATAGAAATCCTGCAGACGGTCGGCGATTAGAATCAAATAATCAGAAGATGTTCCAAAGCGCTCCAGCGTTTACACTGCGTTTTCACACGTTGCCACCTGGCCGGCTTTGGCCGGCGCGACATGGGAAGCGTTGGCTTCCCAGGCCGTTCCCTCGCGGGACTAATCGTCGTCGTTCGTAGTCGGTGTTCTAGCAAGACCACACCACGATTCCATATTTAACGGCCCCCACCACGACAGCGCGAACGAACCCGGGCGCCCTGACTGCCACACCGGAATCGATCACGGCTGCAGCCGAGAGAGGCCCGGCTAGACCGAAAAGTGAGCGATCTGCACGTTGCCCCACTCGTCCTCGGCCAGGACCGTGTACGTACCGCGCGGGAAGCTCGTGAACGTCCCTTCCTGGCTCCAGTACCCCGTGACCGCCGGCCAGAAGGACGGCCCCACCCCCGCGGACACGGCCTCGGTCACGCAGGTGTAGTTGGCCCAGCAGCCGTTCCCGGTAGCCGTGTCGCTCCCGGGCTGGAAGAGATAGGAGCTCGCGGAACTGAAGACGCCGAGATACGGCGGGCAGCTGTAGGTGACCGACGGGTCGACGAGGTCCAGCAGTTTGGCCGCGGTGACATTCGAGGCCGTGTAGTATCCGCTCGCGATGGCGAACCCCACGGGCCAGTCGTCGGTCCAGCATGGAGCGCCGTTCAGAACACCGAGCGGGACCGCCCACCCGTCCGCGGCGGCCGCGTCGACCGCAGACGCAAGGGGATCGTACTCGTTCACGGCGACGTTCACCGCGACCCCGCTCGAAGACGGCGAGGTGCTGAGAGACAGCTGGAGCTCGAGGCCGCTCGCCGGCGGGGTCACCTTGAAGCTGGCGAAGACGGTCTGGCCCCACGCGTCCTCGGCGACCAGCGTGTACTGCCCGGGGGAGAAGCGGTCGAGGTACGGGGAGCTGCCCGTCGCGTTCTGCAGCTGAAGGACTTTCGGACCGCCCGTCATGTTCCAGTATCCGAGCAGGCTCGTCCCGACACCGACGTAGGTCGAGCCGACCGGCGTGGTCGTGTCGTACTTGGTGCTCGCGTTCATGGCGATGTCGGTCAACGTGGGCGCCCCGCTCGACGTGGAGTACAGGGCGACGGCGCTGCTGCCGTTCGGCAGGAATACGACCTGATCCGGGCTCGAGAAGGTGACGCACGGCGGTTCCACGGGCGGAGCGAGGGTCAGCGGGGCGCCCGCCGAGGAGAGATTCGCCGAAGTGTAATAGCCCTGGAAGAGCGCGTAGCCGACGAGGGACCACGCGGGGTTGTCGTTGCAGATGAAGTCATAGCCGTTCCACGTCACGATGGGCACGTCGGCGAGCTGGGAGGGGACGACGGTGATGTTCTCGCCCAACGGGTTGAAGACGGAGACCTGCGCCGCGATGGCCCCACCTTCGGCCACTGTCGTGGCGTTCAGCCTGACGTGGAGTTCCAGAGAGGTGTAGGTGAGCGTCGAGTAGGACGTGAGAGTCGCGGTCGAGACGGACGTTTGCGTGAGCGTGGAGGTCGCCGTCTGCATCAGCGTAGATGTGGCTGTCTGCGTGAGGGTCGAGGTGTCCGTAAGGGTGACGCCGCTCGTCTCGGTCGTGGTCTTCGACGCTCCGCCCAGGACGACCAGCACGCTCCCGGCGATCAGCGCTCCGACTATCACGATGGCCGCGGCGATGACGAGGTAACTTCGGGAGGCAGGCGCTCTCAAGCCGAAGACGCTCTTGAAGGCGCCACAGCCTTCGTGATTAATAGTTATGTCCGAGCGACGCTGAACCGGTTCCGCAGGCACCGAGCTGGAGGCTCGACGACGAGTTACGCTCGGACGACGAAGACGGTCAGGGGTCCAAAGTCCACGCGCGGATACACGGAAAGCTGCTGTAGGAGCGAGGGATCTACCCCCGAAAGGTTGTCCACGACGACGTAACCGAGGCTCGCGCTGGAAGAAGGGGCCTTGTCATAGAGGCTCAACAGGTAGTCGTACTCTATGCCGATCTGCCCGGGCGTCAGGTCGGACGATATCGTGAAACTGGTTCCGTTGGAGTTCTGCGCGATGTACCCGGCGACGTCCATCTTGTACTGGACGCCCACGCCGTAGTCCCCAGCGGTGCCCCCCTGGGAGTTCAGGAAGCCGAGGAAACCGACGCCAAAAGCGATCTGAGCCAGGAGTATCGAGGCGAGGATGAGGACGGCGGATATCCTCGCGATCTTCGGCCAGCTCGGGAGCCTCCTATGGATACGGACCGCGTTCCCCCTTCGGTCCATGGCATGATCGAAGAGCGCCGCAACCATCAGGAAGTTGGCCGGGAAGAACATCACCAGATGATGGGTGTACAGGCCGTAGGTGGGGTTGAAAAAAAGGAGGATGACCGTCGGGATCGCGACCCAGGCGAGTAGGATGGAGTATTTCGCGTTCTCACCGAACGGATTTCTCGCCGCTCGGACCAGGACGAGCGCGAAGCCGAGGTAGAGGCAGAGGTTCTCCACCACGAAGAAGTCGTTTATGTTGAAGATCGAGGAGAAGAACGAAGGCGCGCTGGACCCGAGGATGTAGTCGAAGCCGGTGCCGCTGGTGTCCGCGGAGAGGAGGCCTATGACGCTGGGGTTCACGCTGTCAAACGAGAAGTCCTTGAGCGTCGACGCGAAGCTGCCGGCCTCGCCGAAGCCGCCGGTCACCTCCCCATAGATGAACGGGGTGAAGATGATCAGGAACAGCGCGATGCCGGCGAGAAGATACTTCCAACGGATCTGGGACCGGAATCTCCAGAGAAAGAGGAGGATCACGGGGGCGAGGAACATCGTTATGGGGTGAATCTGGAGGATGACCGCGTAAATGGCGAAGATCGGGACGAGGTACTTCGGCTTTCCCTTGATGACGAATGTGTAAAGACAGTAGAAGAGGATGACCGTGAACGGGAAGATCAGGTCGGGGTTCCAGATCTTCCTAGAGAAGAGGATGGCGAACGGCGAGACCGCGGTCAGGGCCGTCGCCATGAGGGCGATCCTCTCGTTGAAGAACTCCCTTGCGAACTTGAAGGTGAAGGCGACGCCCACGATGTTGAGACAGGCGACGAACGCCGAGGCGGCTACGGGGTTGGTCGATACCAGGAACGGGATCGCGAGGATGTAGTAGTAGATCGGTCCTGCGTTGCCGCCCGTGCTGAGAGCGGGCCCCAGGAGCGGAATCTTCCCCTGCTGCACGAGGGCCTTGAGTACGATGGCCGTCCCGGCCTCGTCGCTCTTGAATTCGGCCAGGTTCAGCGAGGCCAGCCTGAAGTAGGCCGCGACGAGGACGATGAGCAGGAAGGATATCCAGACTATGTCAGATTGCCGGTTCCTGGACATCGTCAACGGTCGGCCAGCTCACCCGACCGGGTTCGTCTCACCGGCTAGCCGGGGGTGCATGCTTCCGGTCGTCGGGGGATGGGGTATCCCGAGCAAGGGGGGAGAGCTCGAGGTGGTCTCTGATGCGCACGGACAGTCGACCGGTGCCGTCGGGCAGAGACAGCTCGTGGGGGTGGTCGTCGTCTGCCCCGCGAAAGCCCTCGTCACGCCCGTGCGGTCCCTCGTGGTGACCGTCGCTCCGAGGGAAGCATGGGACAGGACGCTCGCCGAGATCACCACGGCCGCGACGCCGATGGCGGAGACGATGGCGAAGTGGTAGCCCCGGAACGGCCGACCGCTCAACCCGAAGAACCCCTATGCGGGACCGACCTGACGACGATCAGCGGCCTGATGGAGACGGGGCCGGGCTCTCGCGTAGTTCCTCTTCTGCCCTGTTCAGAGCGCAAGGCAAGAGGCTCCTCTCCCTCCTCGAGGCCGCCAGGTTCCGGACCGCCCTCAATCTCTCCGTCGAGCTCCCTCAGCAGCTGAAGGAGGGACTCCCCGAAGGCCGTCCGCCGGTACGTCTTCACCTTGCCGAAGGCGACGTCCTCGCAGACCAGGCCGCGCTCGTTCAGCAGGGTGATGTTGCGGTCGATGACCTTCCAGTCGAGGCCGAGCTCCTGGGCGAGCCACAGCCTGTGCCTCGGCCTCCGCAGGGCAGCCAGGAGGCTCATCCTCGTCCTGGCACCTCTCATCTTCACGAACAGCTTGAACGTCTCGGAGTCGAACCCGAGGCTCTGCCACCGCGATTTCATCCTCCCCCGCCATATCCAGGCGCAGGGAGATGCGGCGACCCGCCCGCGGGCCACGGCCTCCTGCATCCCGGAGGTCATGGGGAGGCGCTCCCGGCTGCCGCAATCGAGAGGGCGATTCCCAGACGGTTACGCGCAGGCGCAGCCGTCACAGGGGGATGCACGCTCCGCACGGACGACAGGCTGCCCACGACGATACACTCGTGGAAGGTGTCGACCAGGAACTGTAATAGAACTACGTGTTAGGACGGATGAAAGGGGGCCGTACTAAGTTTAGGACGGCCGGGCGCGTCGACTTCCGGGCGTACACAGGTTCGACGAGACGCTCACGTCCCTTCGTCAGCTGGACGCTTCCACGGACGCGGTCGCTCCGACGAGATATCCCTCGTATCCGCCCTGGATGGAGACTCCGTAAGATTGTCCCACCTGGACGAGCTGCGGACCGGGCACCTGGATGCTCACCAGGGTCTGGGTGCCCGCCGCGAGCGCCGGGACCACGACGACCTCGACGGAATCGAGAGAGACCGTCAGGTTCGTCGCGCTCTCGCCCCCGTCGTTGAAGATGATCAGGGAGAGGACGGCCCCGTTCCCGGCCGCATCGACCGTCAGGTTCGCAGACTCGATCTTGAGGACGCCGCAGGTGTAGCACCCCGTCGAAGATTCGGGGGTGGTGAAGGCCGTGGTCGTAGAGGAGACCGTGCCGGACGTCACCACAGGGCTCGTCGTGCTGGAGGTCACGGCGGCGATCGTCGTCGACGACGATGCGGTTGTGGCCGTTGAGATGGTCCCCGTGCTGCTCGACGACGAGGCTGCGCTGCTCGACGAAATCGGGCTGGTCGAGGAAGTCGTCTGGATGGTCGTCGTGCCGCTGGCCGTGAGGGCCGTCGAGGAGACCACCGTCGAACTCGACGCCACCGAGCTCGGGATGGAAGACGTCGTCGACGACGAGGAGGAGGCCGAAGTGGCAGGGATCGACTGCGAAGACGTCGTCGCCCCGCTCGTGACCGCGGCGGTCGTCGAGCTCTCGTTCGCCGTCGCCCCAGGGAAGAGCGTGGCCACTCCCAGGGCGAGGACGAAGGTGACGATGACGGCCACCGTCGCGCCTGCGGCGATCTGCCTCTTGAACTCCGACAACTGTACCCGAGTCCGCCTCAGACGATATAGACCTACGTTTTAGGACAGGAGCCCCGGGAGTACGCCGTCCGAGCGTTGTCCATCTCGAGGGTCCCGGGAGTCGGCGAATGAGCGACGAGAAGGAGGAAGACTACGTCCTCAAGGGGACGACCCTCCGGGTCTACCGGCTCCTGTACCGCACCGGAGCCCCGATGGGCATCCGCGACGTCCAGAGGGCCCTGGAGCTCAGCTCCCCCTCGGTCGCGGAGTACCACCTCAAGAAGCTCGTGAGGGCGGGGCTGGTCAAGGCCGAGCAGGAAGGGTACACCGTCGACAGGATCGTCTTCGAGAACGTGATCAGGATAAGGAGGACCGTGATACCGCTTCAGACCACCTTCGTGGCCTTCTTCGCCAGCGCGCTCGTCATCCTCCTGACTATCCTGAGGCCGGCGGCCATCACCGCGACCTACGTCTTCTCGCTCATCGTCTGCGTGGCGGCGATGGCGATACTGCTCTACGAGGCCCTCAAGACCCTCGCTGCCACGTCCTAGGCGGGCTCTCTTGGCAGCGGTGGAGATTCGCTCGTCTGCCTGACCTCTGTCGATAGCGTTCTGGCGTGAAGTGGCGCCCGTCCTGGCGAGGCCGGTTGGCTCCCTCAAGCGCTCGACGGCCCGACTGGGAAGGGCCCGGGGACGCGGCCGGGAGACCTAGCAGGGCCGCCTCTCCTGATGGGACGGCGGCAACCTAAAGAGGAAGCCGAGAGCGATGGGATGCGACCCATGAAGAGCTTCGCCACCACCATCTCGGTGGACCAGACACCGGAAGAGGCGTTCGCTGCCATCAACGACGTCCGCGGATGGTGGTCGGGAAACATCGAGGGAAGCACCGACAAGCTCGGCGACGAGTGGACCTATCGCTACGAAGACGTCCACTACTCCAAGCAGAGGATAACGGAGCTGGTCCCCGGCAAGAAGGTCGCCTGGCTCGTCTTGGACAGCTCCCTCAACTTCGTCAAAGACAAGAGCGAGTGGAATGGAACGAAGATCACCTTCGATATCGCCAAGAAGGGGGACAAGACCGAGGTCTCCTTCACCCACGAGGGCCTGGTTCCGGACTACGAGTGCTACGGCGCCTGTTCGAGCGCATGGGGCTTTTACATCAACAACAGCCTGCGGAAGTTGATCACCAAGGGGAAGGGGCAGCCCAACAAGAAGGAGGAGGCAAAGGCCGTCCCGGCCAAGAAGGCTGTCAAGAAAAAGTCCGCCAAGAAGTGACCTCCTCCGGGTTCCTCGTCATAAACGGCCTCGTCACTATGCCGAAAGACCATTCCTCTGATAAAAGAGAACTCTTCTAGAGAAGTCTGCTAATACCTTATATTACCAATGTGGGCAAATTGCTCACGTTGGCTGGCATGCAGCAGCCGCTGACGCGATTGCAGCTGGACCTGGCTTTCCCCCACGCCCTCGCCAGAAGGTACGCGATCGTAAAGCCCGACTATCCCCTCATAACCGTGCTGTACCTCCTGAAGCTCAAGGACCTGGCGGCCGTCCCGCTCACCTCCGACAGGGAGGAGGAGAGCAGGGCGGTCTTCGGGTTCTCGAGCCTCGAGAGGCTAGTCAAGATGGGCCCCAAGCGCTTCGCCCCTTTCCTTCAGGGGCCGTGCGAGGACGCCGCCGGCGAGCTCGACTGCTTTACCGTCAACCAAGACCTCGGCGAGCTGCTGGACTCATTCAAGTCTCGGCGCCTCGGCTTCGCCCTCGTGCGCGGACCCGATCCCAGTGGGACGAGAAGCCTGGTGACGCTCGGGGACGCGCTGGGCCTCTACGAGAAGGGCATGATCCAGACGGACATGGTCACCGCGGACGTCGCAAGCCCGGTCTTCTCCATGCCCGAGAGCGCGTCGGTCCGCGAGGCGCTGCAGGAGATGCTCTCTCGCGGGTACAGGCGGATATTCGTCTCCGACACCGGGTGCTACATCTCCGACCGCAGCATAATCGAGCACGCCCTCACCCCGTCGGCTCTCGAGGACTTTATGGAGGACCCGGACAGGGATCCGCTCGCCGCGCCGATAGGCAAGCTCTGGTCCGTCCGCCGGTCCGGACCAACTCGAGTTTAAGCCTCAAAGCCGCGGCGCTGAAGCTCCGCCAGCACAGGGCGGACTGCCTCGTCATCGGCGGGGACAGGGTGATAACCCCCTGGGACCTCGTGATGAAGCCCTGGCTCTCGGAAAGGCTCGGCATCGCCCAATAGCGCGCGCATCCCCTTTCCACTGGCAATCTTGGAAGCCGCTCGACCGCCAGCGCGCCGCCCTCGCGCGGATGATGGCGAGCCGACGACCTACCTCATCCGGAGCCCGCGCCTCGCGACGACCAGCCCGACGACCACGAAGAGGGCTGCGAAGCCAATCAGATAGATTGCGTCATAGAAGACCGTGCTCAGCACGGTCCCGCCCATGGCCGGCTGGACGATGAGGTACCGCGTGATGTCGGCGGCCTTCGAGATGGGGTTGACGTTGACGATGTCCCGCATCCAGCCGGGCATGGTGGAGGTCGGCAGCAGAGCGCTGCTCGCGAAGAGGAGAGGCAACGCGATGAAAGACCCTATGGCAGCCAGCGCTCCCTGGTCTGTCGTCCTCACGGCTATCGCGATGAACGCACAGGAGAAGCCCAGGTTCAGCACGACGAGCACGGCCATCAGGGCGATAAAGTCCAGAGCCCCGAACGAGGGACCGAGCATCAGGCCATTAGGCAGGGTCAGGGCGACGCCGAACAGAACGAGGGTCACGATCACGCCTTTCACGAGGCTGGCGGCCACCAGCGAAAGGAAGATCGACGACCGCGCTATGGGCGCGGCGAGGAGCTTGTCCAGGAAGCCGAACGTCCTGTCCCAGACTATGGATACGCCGCTGAACATCGAGTTGTAGAGGAGGAGGAAGCTGAACATGCCTGCGGTCAGGAACGTCAGGTAGTTGGGCGCACCCCCGAACGCCGATGCGAGGGCCCCGCTCGACGAAGAGCCCGCGAGGCTCGCAGGGTTGAAGGCGTTCCCGAACAACAGGATCCACACTATCGGCTGCATCAGCGAGACGACGATCCAGACGGGCGCCCTCACCCACTTCTTGAGCTCCCTCACGGTGAGCGCCCAGGTCTCTCTCAACACGGTTCATCTCCTCCTCGATTGGGCGGCCTCGGCCGTCTTCCATCTCGACTCTCCCGCCGGCACTTCCTCGCGGAGGTTGCGGCCGGTGACCGACAGGAAGACCTGATCCAGGGTCGGTCGCACGATGCTCATGTCCAGTACACTCCTTCCCGTCGCATGGACCGCGGCGATGATCGGCCCGAGGACCAGATCCGGGCTGCGGACTTTGACCTGGTAGACGTCACCGCGCTCGACGACCTCCACGACCCCCTCCACCCTGGACAGCCGTTCAGAGGCGGATGGGCCGGGCGCGAGCTCGATCCTCAAGAACCCGCCGCCGAGGCCCGCCTTCAGCTCTGAGGGTGAGCCCGTGGCCACGATCCGCCCTCTGTCGATGATGGCGACGCTGTCGCAGAGCGAGTCCGCTTCCTCCAGGTAGTGCGTCGTCATGAAGATCGTCATCCCGTGTCCCTTTCTCAGGTCCAGGACGTACTCCCAGATCGCCGTCCGCGTCTGTACGTCGAGGCCCAGGGTCGGCTCGTCCAGGAACAGGATTCTGGGTTCGTGGACCAGCCCCGCGATGAGCTCCAGCCTCTTCCGCATCCCTCCCGAGTAGGTCTTCACCCTCCTGTGGAGGGCGTCCTGCAGCTTGACAAGCGAGACGAGCTCCCCTATCTTCTTCTCGGCTCCGCTCCTGGGGACGCGATAGAGGTCGGCCGTCAGGAGCAGGTTCTCCATCCCCGTCAGTTCGTTGTCCGTCGAGTAGTCCTGAGGGACGATCCCGATGTTTCTGCGGACCTCGCCTGGCTCGGATCGGACGTCGTATCCTGCGACGGAGCACCTTCCACCGCTGATCGACGCGAGCGTGGTCAGCATCCTGATTGTCGTCGTCTTTCCGGCCCCGTTCGGGCCGAGGAAGCCGAAGATCTCTCCCTCGTTCACCGCGAACGAGACGCGGTCGACGATGGTGGAGTCGCCATACGATTTTGTCAGACCTTCAGCAACCAGCATTGTGGGCAATCGCCTTTCAACCGTCTTCGGAGACCACTGGCCGGCTATATGAACATAAGTTACATAAAGTGACTATTGGTCAGTCGACCGTGTGAGGGTTAGCTTAATAGGGACACGCCGGCGTCCGGTCCCGTATTGCCGCGCATCGTGACCACGTATCGGGAGGAGGCGAAGAAGAAGGTCCTCGCGGCGGCACTGGAGGTCTTCAAGGAGAAGGGTTACTTCAGAAGCACGATGGACGACATCGCGAAGAAGCTCGGAATTAGCAAGAGCGCCATATACCAGTACTTCGAGAGCAAGGACCAGCTGCTTGCGGCTCTCTATACGAGTGGGCCGGAGAACCTTAGGTCGCAGTTCTCCGGGGCGTCGAAGAGAGGCCTGGTGGCGACCACGAAGGATGTATTCGGCAGGATGGGGACGAAGGAGAACGCCGACCTCTTCGCGGACTTTCTGGCCGAGGCGTCACGGAACGAGGACCTTCAGAAGGTCCTCCGCGACAACATCGAGAGATTCACCGGGGTGGTCGAAGACCTGTTGAAGGATGCGAACCCCAAGATGAAACCGGAGGAGACGGAGCAGGCTCACCAGGTCTCGGTCATGATGGGTCTGATCTTCAACGGGCTTGCTTCCTGGCTCGCCGTCGGTGTCCCGGAGTCGGAGGTGAAGGAGATCTGGGGAAGGTCGGTCGACATGCTGCTGGGGCCATACGAAAGGAATCCCCCGACTCCGCGCGATTAAGCGGTGACTTTCGTGGAAGGAGTATGGGGTCGATGCCGACCGGCTGCTCGCAGAGCGACGGCGCGGACGGCCAATACGTGACCAAGCATGACCCGTTCGTCTGCTTCGGCGGCGCATCCGGCAACGGCGGGTCCGGGACGACCTGCGATATGGCGACTTTCAGACCTTATAGTGGGGCCGCTCCTGGAGCGTACGGCCATTCAATGACGATCAGGGAGCCAAGGCCCACCGATTTCGACGACGTGGTGGAGACGTTTTTCTCGTTCTTCCCCGAGGTAGAGGCGGACCCCTCTTTCGGGCTGCTGCTCTTCCGCAAGCAGCCGACCGTGGAGGACGAGCGCAAGTGGTTCGACGACACCCTCAGGGACATCCGGGATGGGAACGACGTGATGAGGGTCGCCGAGGTCGACTCCCACGTGGTGGGCTGGTGCGACGTCCGGAGGACGAGGCCGGGCACGCCTCGAGACCACAGGGGCCTGCTCGGCATCTGCATCAGGAAGGGGTTCAGGGGCCGGGGCCTGGGCACGGCCCTCCTCGGGGAGGTCCTAGAGGCGTGCAAGGGGAGGTTCGAGGCGGTTGAGCTCTCGGTGCTCTCGACCAACCCCCGGGCGTTCGAGCTCTACAAGAGGTTCGGCTTCCGGGAGGTCGGCGTCATGCCGGGGGCGTTCAAGCGGGCGGGAATCTACATCGACGAGCGGATGATGCAACTGAAGCTCTGAGCGACCCGCGGCGCCCCTGCGGGGCCGGAGAGCCAGCCTCGTCTAGGCAGTGGGGCAGCCAGCGACCGGGGCCGCCAGCGACGCCACGTTCACCGCCCCGCTCATGGGGTCGTACGACGCGAAGAGGTAGCCGGAGGGCGCGCCGCCGCTCGTCAGTATGAAGGACGCCACGACCTGGCCGTAGCCGCCGGGGGCCGCGCTCTCGGTCCACTCCGACACGACCCAGCCGTGCCCCACGGTGTGGTACGCGAAGGATGACGAGTTGAGCATCTGCGCGTAGACCTGGCCGAGGTCTATGTGGTCGAGGGACGCACTGGAGTTCAGACCGAGGTACACCCCGGTGGTGACGTTCCCGGCACCGCCCCCGGTGCAGGCCGAAGCGAGCCATGAGGCCGGGAAGGCGCTCACGGGCCCCGTCCTCTCCTGGGCACCCACCACCGCCGCTGCCGTCACCCGGAAGTACATCACCTTGACGTTGCCGAATGCGTCGCCCGCGATCACGGTGTACACGCCGGGCTGATACGGATGGAGCACCCCGGGAGTGACTCCACCCCCTTCCGCCGACGTCTCTCCCCGCGTGTAGTAGCCCATCAGGTCGATGTATGTCGTGACGTTCTGGTGGGGGTTGAAGATGAACGACGTGCCTGAAGGGGAGACGAGAGCAGGACAGACGTAGTACGTCCCGGGAGCGTAGAACGGCAGCAGCGTCGCGGAGGTGACGTTGTCCCGGCCGTAGGCGCCCTGGTAGACCGCGATCCCGCCCGGATAGGGGCCCCCGCACGGGCCGGAGGAGAGGTTCAGGGCATTCACCCCGTTCGGGAGAGGGAGCGAGTCCTTGAAGCCGAGCGTGTTCCAGTCTTCGAGGCTCACCCTCACCGCCTGGCCCTGCGCGACTGTCGTCGAGTTCAGCGAGACCCCGAAGCGTATGGCGCTCTGGTCGTGGACGGTGAGGTTCGATGCGAGCAGCGGCGCCGATACCGCAGCGGCGATTGCGACGACGGCGACGGCAATCAAGATGAGCGCAACGACGACCTTGCGCTTCATGGTCGGAAGCGACCCTTCTTCTGATTAATAGTTTTGTCCGAGTTCGAGGGTCTGGGGTCGGCGGAATCTAGAGACTCGAGCCCGTCCGTCGGGACATGGTGGCCGACCGGTCTCCGCGGTGTGACGACCCGGCGGGCCGCGACGCATTCCTCAGGCTGGTCCACGCCTTGTCCAACGCCCTGGCGTTCTGGACGGCACGGCTCCTGATCTTGCGCAGCTGCGCGGCCCTGCGGGGGTCGGTGGCTGACGAGCTCTCGAGGAGGTCAACCTGGAGGACTATGACCTGGTCGCTATCGATGGCAGAGTCGAGAAGGTCTCCCATCTCTGCCCTGGTGGGTTGAACAGGTCGCCTCGGTGCCATGTCTCATCAGCAGTCGACTCTCCCGCTTCCCTTAAGGCTGAGTGCATTGTGTTATGATGAGAGGCTACATCGTCGTCGCGGCGGCTTTCGTCACTTTTGATAGGGAAGCCACCCATGTATGGAAGCAACCGTGGACGCGGTGCGACGAAGGGGTTTGAGGGTGAGCGTGAACTCCGGCTGGTTCCCACCGCATCGATGCGGCATCCCGCCTCATTTCCCCGGGTCCGGCTCTCGTCGCCGGCGTCCTGCCCCGAGGGCAGGCGGGCGCATGCTTAATCACGTGGCGGTGCAAACGATGGCACAAGAGCCATGCGAATCAACTTCTCCGGGACCCTGCAGAGGTGCCAGGTCTGCCACGACTGGATCGTCCTGTCGCCCGGCCAGCACCCGGACGCGGTCTGCCCCTACTGCGGCGCCAACCAGGACCTGCCCCAGGGGCCTGATGGCGGGTCGCTGAAGGGCAGGACCAAGTCCAGGGGCGACGAGGTCGGCGGCGGAGACGCGGCCCTCATCTCGCTGAGGCTCCAGCAGTTCCGGATAAGGAACGGCCTTGCGGCGGACCACCGCGACGAGGCGGCCAGGGAGCAGACCGTCCCTGGCGCGGGCACCACCACCGGCGGCGACCCGTACCCCGACCCCGACGGCGACTTTTCCCCGACGCTGAAGGACTACCTCAACGACCACGTGCTCATGGGAAACGTCGTCGTGGTAGCCGCCGACGTTGCGTCCGCGGCGTTCGGCTGGTTCTCCTCGGCTGGCCTGGGGGTCCTCGGGGTGCTGGTGGGGGCCGTGGCCGCGGGCACCATAGTGGACACGTGGGTCCACAAGTTCTTCCACTGATCTGGAGCGGCGGTCGAACGAGGCGAGGGTCAGCTGGATTCCGTCTCGGTCTGGGAACCGAAGGGAACGTACACCACGCCCATCCCTCCTACGCTGACGCCGACCGGCCCGAACGGCAGCAGGGCGCACGGAGGCTGCACGATGGGGTCGAAGTCTGACGAGTTGACCTGGGAGGCCGAATAGCCCACAGCCATCGGCATGCCGATGCAGTAGTCGTAGGGTGCCGAGCGGTCGTAGAACCCCGTCGAGTTGGCCAGAGCGCGGACGGTGTACACCACGCTCACGTAGTCCGTGGTCGACGACGGCTGAATCGAGCCGGGAGAGGCGCTGACCACGAAGGAGTGGGAGACGGCCCCGCTGCAAGAGCCTCCTCCGCTGCCGCTGGTCGCGCAGTGCTCGTCCCCTATGGAGAGGCTGAACTGGTACGTGTCGTTCTCGAAGAACTGGCTCCGGTACTGGCTCGAGTTCCCCTGCCACTCAGACTGGTACGTTACGCATATCGTCGCGACCGTCCCAGGCTGCATCAGGAGCACCGGGACGTTCTCCATTGTCAGGGAGGTCCTGCTGTCGTAGACGGCCTCGCCGCAGGGAGGCGACGTGGAGCCAGAGCCGTTGGCAGCAGTAGTGGCCTCGGCGGTCTCCGTACCCGAGGAGTTCGATGCGAGAGAAAAGGCAGTGGCGGTCGTCGAGGTTCCCGTAGGCGTGGCGGTCACCGCAGCGCTCGAGCCTCCGAGGAGCGCCGAGCCCACGATGCCCGCCCCTACCACCAGGGCAGTGACGGCTATGGCTATCGCAAAGCGGTTGAGGCTCCTGGCAGGCCGACCATCGATCGCCATCACAATCCTCTCCGGGCCTTCGTGCCGCGCGCCGCCGGTTCGTGATTAATAGTTTTGTCCGAACCTTTCGTGAAATCTTCGTCCGCTGTCAGCTGCTCGCGCCTGTGCATTAGGCCGCAACCAATTCTCTCGGTCTCGACGGGCCGCAGGAAACGAACGAGGTCGCCGCAGTCATGCCGTGCGACATAGTTGTCCTACGTAGGCAGCGTTCCTAAGGGTTTTATCGGAAAAGACCCTATTCCACACGATTGCCCAAGAGCGAGCTGCGACTCGAGACCGCCCTCCCTCCGACCGGGGCCACTCCGCGCAAGAGTCTCGCCTCCCCTTCATCCCTATTCCTCCGCCGCTGGAGTGAGCGCAGGCCTTGGTCGGTACCTCCCCAGCCCGTGTCAGCCTGATGCCGCGGTGCCGCGCCAAAGATTCGACCTGCGATGGCGGCGGATGGTTGGCGCGGCGGGCGTCGGACGCTCCCCGGTTGTCAGCGCGTGCCACGAGAACCCTAATTAAGGAAGGGAAGGGCGCGAAGTCCAACCCAAGTTCAGGATCTAGATTGACGCTAAAGATCGACGAGGAGAAGGTGTTCAGGCTCATCAGAGAGCGCAGGCCCAAGGGCATCGTGGTCAACGCCCCGGGCGGGCTGCTACGGCAGACCAGGGAGCTCACCAGGAGGATAGAGGCGGAATATGGCATCCCGTGTTTCCTCAGCGGAGACTCGTGCTTCGGGATATGCGACACGGCCGACTCCGAGGTCCCGAAGCTCGGCGCCGACCTCGCCCTGCACATCGGGCACAACGCCGTGGTCGACGAGATAGGCGAGTTCACCCACCTCATCGACGCCAAGGACGACGTGAAGTTCGACGCGGTGATCGAAAAGTCCATACCGGTCTTCAGGCCGTACCGCCGCCTAGGCCTGGCGACGTTCAGCCAGCACCTCGACGAGCTGGGGCCGGCCAAGAGGCAGCTCGAGGCGGCCGGTTTCGAGGTGCGCCTGGGCAGGGAGGACAACAACCTCCTCTTCCAGTCCCAGACCTTCGGCTGCGACTTCTCGACGATCTACGAGGTGGGCAAGGAGGTCGACGCGTTCTGCTACCTGGGCGAGAGCGAGTTCCACGCCGTCGGGGTCGCGCTCGCGACCGGGAAGCCGACCTACCTCCTCGACCCCTACCTGGAGGAGGTCCGGGACATGAAGGAGGAGGCAGCCATCCGGAGGAAGCGGTCGATACTCGCCGTATACAAGGCGCTGGACGCGAGGGTCTTCGGGGTCGTCACGGGGCTCAAGGAGGGCCAGATGATGCTGGGGCGGTCCCGGTGGATATCCAAGAGGCTCGAGATGAACGGCAGGCGGGTGTTTCAGCTCGCCATGAGGGACGTCACGCCCGACCGGCTGGCACCCTACAGGGAGATAGAAGCCTTCGTACAGACGGCGTGCCCCCGGATATCCATAGACGGGTTCACCTTCGACCGGCCGGTCCTCTCGATACCCCAGGCCGACGCCCTGGTCAGGCTCATGGAGGGAAGGGAGATAGGGGAGTTCCTAGAAAGACCTAAGTGGATTGAGTTGACCACCGGGTTGATTCCAAAGTCGAGATGAATAGACGATGAGTGCAAACAAGCAACAGCAATCGAGGGTGCTCCCGGGAGACCCGCTGGCCATCTCCGAGGAGTACCTGCCCGGGCCCAACGCCTACGATGCCGACGGGACCATCAGGGCGCTGAAGACGGGCACGGTGTTCCGGGACATGAAGGAGAGGGAGGTCGACGTAAAGTCGAACGCGGTGCCCAAGATACCCGACGTCGGGGACGTCGTGACCGGCCAGATCGAGGTGGCCCAGACGAGCACGTCGAACGTCAAGATACTCTACCTGAACGGGAAGCCGACGCAGGCCGGCTTCGTCGGGATACTCTTCCTGAGGGAGGAGCGGGGCGGGATGAGGGGCATGAGGAGGACGGCCGTGAAGCTGGGCGACGTCGTGAGGGCGAAGGTCTCCAGCACCATGAACGCCATGATCCACCTCTCGATAGGCGAGCCCCACCTGGGGGTGATCGTCACGCTCTGCAGCAACTGCGGGAGGCCCCTGGTGCCGGCCGGCAACAGGGCGCAGTGCATGAACTGCGGGAACGTGGAGGACCGGAAGTTCGCCGACGACTTCGGCAGAGAACCCATCCAACCGTGAGTTTAATAACCCGCTGAATTCGCGGCCGTTGCAGAATATGCAAGTCCAGGTCCTGAGAGAGGGGGAGAGAGAGTTCACGGTGGAGGTCACGGGCGAGGACTACTCGCTCGGAGAGATAATCCACCACGAGCTCCTGGACGAGAAGAACGTGACCTTCGCCGGGGTCCTTCCGCCTCACCCGCTCATCAAGAAGCTGGTCATCAAGGTGAGGGCGCAGCGGATCAAGCCAGAGAAGGCGTTCCTCTCCAGCCTTGAGAAGGCGCAGGCCAACGCGCACCAGCTGCTGGAAGCCGTGAACAAAGGGCTCAGCGGTGGAGCGGAATGAAGTTCTGTCCAAAGTGTGGCACAAGACTACAGCTGAAGCAGGTCAAGCTGGACAAGGGCATGGCCATGACCTACGTCTGCTCTAACTGCGGTTTCTCTGACAAGGCCGCGAAGACTGTGACCCAGGCGACGGAAGAGGAGCTCTCGGAGGCCCCGGTCATCAAAGTCGTGGGGGAGAAGGAGAACAAGCTCACCTCGCTCCCGACTACGAAGATCGAGTGCCCCAAGTGCGGGCACGGCGAGGCGATGTGGTGGTTCCTGCAGACGAGGAGCGGGGACGAGCCGCCCACCCAGTTCTACCGCTGCGTGAAGTGCAACCACACGTGGCGGAGCTACTCCTAGCGCCGGCCTAGACCGAGTCCCTCGTGTAGACTATCGCCGCGTCGCCGTTCGATATCAGGACCTCCGCGTTGGCCGCCGGGAGCTCGGCGACATCGTGGACCCTGAAGGGGCCGTACCGGTTCAGGTCGAACCCGATCACCTCCTCCATCGGCCTCTGGAAGCGGACCGTGACCCTCTTCCGCATCTGGTTCTTCTGCAGGATCGTGAACGTCGACTGCTGGCCGTTGGCCAGGGCCCTCACGAACCTGTCGCGCATCCTCTCAAAGTCGGTATAGAACTCGCAGACGAACTTCTCCTCGGGAAGGAGGTTCCGGAGGTCCTTCGTGGTCAGCGCCTTCTCGATCCTGTGGTTCAGGAGCTGCCTCCCCATCCCCTCCAGGAGCGAGAGCTGCTTCCTCGTCAGCCTGCTCAGCGCATCGTCCGAGTTCATGTCGCTGGACTTGCGGAGCTTGTGGACGTAGGCCGCGACCTTGGTGTACGTGGCGGCGGGCAGCCTCGTCACCTCCTCCGACTGCTCCTCCGCGTCGAGCAGCTGCTTCAGGACCTCGATCGTCTCCTCTCCGGTCTTCAACTCAGTTGACCTCGCCCAGTCCTCTGGCCAGAAGGAAAACCGCTGCGTAAATAGGTATCTCGACCGCCGAGGAGTCGTAGGGACCGTACCTGTTCCCGTTCAGGAAGAACTCGGGCGCGTAGTAGACGCGGACCGAGACGGGGTCGCCGCCGAGCACGACGGGCTGCCTCTGCGGGTCGAACCCCTCCAGCGACTCGACCCTCATCTTCAGCAGGCCCGAGTTGCCGTGGAGCGTACCCGGCATCCGGAAGACCCTGTGGACGTCGGTGGTCACAGACTCGTCGACCATCGCCCCGTAGGCGGTGACGACCTGGTTCGTGAGCTTCTGGTTGTTCTTCGAGCGGGAGGTGCCGGCCTCGGTCGAGGCCATGAACAGGGCCGCCCTCCTGCCCCAGCCCACCTCGGCGTGCCCGGGAGCCATGGACTGGCTCTTGAGGTTGATCCCCGTCCCCTTCACGTAGTTGGCTATCTCCGTCCTCATCTGGGGGTCCGCCGTGGCGAACCTCTCGTCGTGGACGTGGGCGTGGTAGCCCCTGTTCCCCGAGAAGTAGACCTGGATGTCCTGGCTCTGCACCCCGAAGTCGTCCCGGAGAAAGTCCACCAGCCGCTTCACGTGCCCCTTGGTCGCGTTGAGGCACTCCCTGCAGGACCAGTGCATCTGCTCGACGGACTGGTCCTTGCAGCCCGGGCACCTGGCGGGCCTGACCCCCATGCCGCCCCGATGGCAGGTGCCGCAGAACCACCAGGTGTGCCTGGCCTTGCAGGGGGTGGGTATCGCGTCGGCGTCGATGTCGAAGATGAGATAGGCGCCCTTCCAACCCTTCTCGTCCATCTGGAGGGTCGGTCGCTCGTAGACGGCGTTCGAGCAGTAGACGGAGGACGGGGCCTGCCTCACGAGCTCGGCGAAGAGCTCCCCCGGGTTCTTGAACGAGAGGTGCCGCACCATCCCGCCGCCGAACGGGATGTAGCCGAACTCCCTCGACGCCATCGACTCTGGGATCTCCACGAGGTCGTGGTGCTTGAAGTAGTGCTCGCGGTAGACCCTGCGAAGGAAGGAGACGACCTTTTCGTCCATTGGAGGTCGGCGCCGGTGGGGTAGCTAAAAACGAATTGTTTTGGCGGGAGGACCGCGCCACAGGTCGCGCGACGGCGGGAGGAGAAAGGGGGCCCCTCCGGCCTTCAGGCGTGGGACATCGACGGTTTGCCGGCCCTGCGGGCGCGAGCGTGAGGTGCGCCCGGCGGAGGGCTCTCCCTGGTCATGGCCGCGGACACCAGATCGGTGTCCGACTTCCTGAGGAGCAGCTTGGCGAAGTCCGTCGTGGTCAGGATGCCCACCACGTCGTCGGCCTCCGTGACGACCAGCCTGCGGATCTTGTGCTCCGCCATTAGCAGAGCGGCGTCCGACACGGAGGCCTCGGGCCCGATGGTCACCGGGTCCTTCGTCATGACCCGCGAGACTTTGAGGCCGGCGGGCGGGAGGCCCTCGGCGAGTACCCGGTGGACGAGGTCCCTCTCCGTGATTATGCCGACCGCCCGCGGCCCCTCCACCACCACGAGGCATCCCGTCTGGGTCTCCCTCATCTTCTTCGCGGCCTCCACGACGGTTGTATCGGGAGCGATGGCGTATATGACGCGTCTCGTCATGACGTCCCGCACCTTCTCCACCGGTTCTCCGCCTATGGCATGGATCGACCCGTTGGGTCCGAACTCGACGCTGGTTGGCATCCTCCCTCGTCCCTCTTGGAGGGCCGGCGTCGGGCCCGATACTTAGGCGTAACGGACGCGGGTCTTTTCCCCCGTCGCCGCTACCTCCCGCGCCTACGGCGAGTAGACGGCCGTCAGGGATATCGTCACCGTGCCGCTGCCCGGCACGTCCACGGTCTCGCGCCCCGTGGCGCCGTCGTTCTGCCAGTGGCTGAAGGTCTCGGCCCCGTAAGAGGCGGCTTCGACCTGATAGGTCTGCCCGTCGTTCACGGTGAACGAGCACGTCGAGAAGCAGCTGCCCACCTGTTCGCCATCGTGCCAGAGAGAGACGTGGTATCCGTAGATCAGGGCGCTGCGCAAATCGACGGTCGAGACGGTGACGGTCGACGTATTGCCCGGCTTCTCGACCAGGACCGCAGCGGCCTCGACCTCTCTCACGCTGGTCGAGAACGGGAAGGTGGTCGAGCCGGGAGCCGCGGTCACCTGATACTCGCTCCCGGCGAGGTAGGACGCCTCGTAGGGGTAGAATGTGAACCCGGGGCCGCCCCCGTTCACGGGTACCGTCCCGTCACCCCTCGCAGTGGCCAGGAGGACCGAGCCAGATGGAAAGGTGGTGGCGGGGCAGTCGGGCGTGCAGTCGACGGCGTACTGCACCGCGTCGACCCCGGAGAACTCCCAGGCCTGTACCCTGAGCGCCCCCTGGTAGGAGCCCTCGCTCACGGTCACCGTGTCCGGACCCGAGGACGGGAGGATGCCCCAGTAGATCTCGGCCTGGCAGGTCACGAGCTCCCCTCCGCACATCGGCCCGTCGACCGCATTCACGGCCTGGGTCATCGCAGTCCCCAGCGAGTCGGAGACCTGGAGTGCGGTCTCGTTGTCGTTGACGACGGTGACCACGAGCATGTCGCCGGCCGTCACCGGCGAGGCGAACGACGTCGACGCCGACCCATCATAGCAGTAGTGCGAGCAGGTCGACCCGCTCTGCTGCATCAGGGCCGGCCCGCTGCAGTCGAAGACCGCGGTGAACGGGAGGGAGCCGCCGGTCGCCGTGAACGAGAATCGGCTCCCCGTGTCGCCGTTCGACCAGTGGCTGAAGGCGCAGCCCGCGTAGCCGTCCGCCTGGAGGAAGTACGTCTGCCCGGCCTCGGTGGGGAAGGTCTTGGTCGTGAACCCGGACGCCAGCTGCCGGCCGCCGGAGTCGTAGAGGGCGGCGTAGTAGCCGAATATGAACCGCCCGTGCTGGTCCACGGAGCTGACCGTGACGCTCGAGGAGCTGCCTCCGCACGCGTAGACCGCCACGACCTGGGTGTTGGTCGTGATCGAGATGGTCCGCGAGGCGCTGGTGCCCCCGCCGCCGTCGGCCCAGCGGTCGAAGTGGCACGAACTGTAGTCGTCTGCCTGGACGACGTAGGCGACGCCGTTGCTCAAGGTGAACGCCGTGGGGGTGAACCCGGTCGCCGCGACGGCGCCGTTCTGGAAGAGGACGGTGTAGTACCCGTCGAGGCTGGCGCCTGCGGTGCTCTGCGAGGTCACGATGAGCTGCGAAGTGGCCGGTGGAGGGGATGTCTGCGCGCTCGCCGCCTGAGGCGAGGCAGCGGCCGCCACCGCGGCGAGGGAGAGCAGCGCGAGGAGCAGAATAATGAAGCCACCGGACGCGGGATGGTATCTTGCCGTCGAGGTCTCGACGCCGCCTAACGGTTTCATAGGGTCAGGTCGTCCCTGTACCCGGTCGCGTTCTTACGAGCGTCGCTACATCGTGGCGGTACTCTCCTCACGCATCGGGCACCGGTGGTCTCCTAGGCAGGAGCGCACCAGTGGATTCTACTGACAATGGATTCTACTGATGTTCGACCGGGCTGAGGGAGGCAGACCCGGACGCACACGGGGGCGCCACCGAGATCCCCTCCTCCTTCCCTCAGCTCGGAAGCTGGAAGGTGGCGATGTGCGAGAAGTAGAACGCGGCGGCGATGACACCAAGGATGGCGCCGATGATGGCGTACACCACGAAGGCGACGACCAGGATGACGACGAAGTAGACCAGCGCCTTGTCCTTCGGGGTCGAGAGCATGATCGGCAGCCCGATGTAGAGTATGTACAGCCCGTAGAGGAGGCCCAGGACGGCGATGAAGCTGATGGGCGGGATGATGTCGAAGATCGAGATCAGGAAGACCGGCGTGTACACGAAGGCGGCCAGGAGAGTCGATTTCTCCTGCGACGCCACCGTCCCGAAGCTGGGAGCCAGCTTCCAGATGATGAACCCTATCACGAACACGCCGATGACGTCCAGCACGTAGGTCCCTATCGCCAGAGCGACGGCGTACCCCGTGTAGTCCCTGACGAACAGACCCGAGGAGCGATACCAGAGGTCTCCTATCAGGGTCGCGACGAACGGGATGGCGGCGAGTATGACGGTGTAACCGAGGATCGTCTTGTTGACGGGCACGTTCGCGCCGGCGTTCTGCCTCATGAAGTTCGCCGGGCTCTTGACGAGGTTGATCCCGTTGGAGATGGCCTTGGCGGGCTCGAACGACGCCTCGCCGGCCGGTATCGAGCCGAAGGAGAACTCGGGGACCGAAGGAGCGGCGGGGCCGCCGGATGGAGGCGGGGCCGAGGATGCCGTCAGAGGGTTTCCACAGTTGGCACAAAACGCAGCGCCGTCGGCGTTCGCCGATCCGCACTTGCTACAGAACATCTGCGCCAGGGGTCTGGGCGTCCTGCCTTATCTCGCTTGAGTAGATTTCACTAGAACATTGTTTCTATTTGCCGGCCGCCGGCGGGCGCATTTTTCCCGCCTTGGATAGCCCTGCAAACGCGAAAATGCGGCTGAAAACGGTCCAATTAAGCTACCTCATAGGGTTTCTTCCCCGAAATCCATGCTTAAGCTTAAATCTGAACGTTTACAGTACCACCCATGTCCGTAGACGAGAAGGTCAGATATGGCATGATGGCGGTGTCGGGCGCGAGCCTCGTGATTGCGGCACTGGGGCTGCACGTGAGCCCGTTGGCTGAAGCGGCCGGCGGTGCTGGGCTCTAGGCTGGTCCAGCGCCGCTCTTTATCTTCATCCCAAGATTGTCGAACCGGGAAAGCGTGCTGTCTCTATCGAAGGTCCACGACTTGTTCGCCTCGCTCCAGAGGTTGTAGGGCAGCACGAACTGGACCGAGTTCTTCTGGTCCACGATGTAGTGGGTCGCCCTCTGGCCGAACGGGTGGACCGCCTGGCGGAGGTACTCCAGGGCCTCCATCACGCTCTCGATCGGGAAGGCGAACTGCGCCAGGTAGTCTCTGCCGGCCATCTCGCTCCACAGGAAGGGGGTCTGGTGCATCTTCCCCGTCAGTTCGAGGGTCTCGTTGGGCGTCACGCCACGGACCACCAGGTTGACCACGATGTACTTGTGCTGCCGGTGCTCGGCCTTGTCGGCTTCCTGGTTGTACTTCGTTCCCGGCCAGCGTACCGAGTATCCGCTGATGAGCGCGGGCTTGGTGACGTGGTTCTGGTAGTGCCACGCCAGGGTCTTGTAGTTGACCTCGAGCTTGTGCTTGGTGCTGATCGCCTCGTTCACCTCCTTCAGCGACCTGTTGGCGTCTAGTTGCATCTCCTTCAGCATCAGGAGGTCTACCATGTCCAGTTTGCCCCTCTCCGAGCGCACGGGTCGCATCTCGTCCTGCTCTATCGGCACGGCATCCTGCCAGTTGTAGTCCCATCTCCTCTCGGTGAAGTCGTAGTAGTCCGCCCTCATGGGGATCCTCCTGAACCAGTCGAACTCGTAGAGGTCGGCGGACTCGAAGATCCCCATCTCGGTCAGCCCGCGGATGAACGACCTGTAGGCTTCGGTGAACTCCACGGGGACGCTGGCGTGGAGCACGAAATAGTCGTCCGGGATTGCCAGCTCGAAGGCGGTCGCGTAGCTGAGGTCGTTCATCGCCCAGAACATGGGCTGGATGTGCGGGAGGAAGAGCTCGGGGACGCGCACCCTGACAGCGATTCTCCTCATCCCGAGGGCGACCTCGTTGGGGACGGCCTGGATGACCATCCCGGCTCCGATGATCTTCTCCTTGTACCAGTATCTCAGCGTCTCCTTGTACGTGCCGGTCATCCTGGAGATGAGGTCGATGTCTGGGCCCACCTTCATGAGAAGCTTGACCATCTTCGCCATCTTGTGGCGAGGGTCGTTGTCTTCTATTCGCTCACCTTTCGGCTCCAACACCATAATGAGTCAGAACTAACGGAATCTTTCGTATTTAACATTATGAATCCTCTGATTAGCGTTTTAATGGTCATTACGGCGCTGTTGTTTTGAATTGGCTGGTTTTCTAGCTGCGAGGTCGCTTCGGGCATGAAATCGAGGCTTTCCCCCGCTTCGGCGTTCCTCAGCATGAATGACCCTGCCGGCGACCACCTAGTCGGTCGAAGTTCGGGATCTCCTCCCTTTCGTTGAGCCCCGGTCCACGATTTCCGACTCTGCGAGTTTTTATGGATGGGTCCTGGACGTCATGACGGACGCCATGGCTTCTCTGCAGCAGGTTTCGTCGCAGACGTTGTTCGTCTACGTGGTCGGGAGGCAGGGCGAGGGTGAGGAGTTCGAGATAGGTCGGTCCGACGACTACGGCGTCGGCGAGGGCTTCATCGAGAACATCGACTACGTGGCGATTCCGGTCGTCTGCAGGCGCTGCGGGGCCCTCCAGATCGTCTACGACGAGGACATCGAGGTCGACGGCACCACCACCACCACCACCGCTATCTCTCCGGCGACCGTCCAGGATGGTGGCCAGACGGGCCCGGCGGTCTCGTCCCATGCAGGCGGGGACTACGACTGCTCCGGTTGCGATGGCTCGTTCCACGTCGAGGTCGGGATAGACTATCGCGCGATGTGCGCGGCCTTCGGTGGCCTGAAGACGCAGGATTGCGATGTGGTCAGGATCTACGGGCTCGAGAATCTGGTCGAGGACATCGCCCGCCCCATGGACGAGGAGGACCAGCTTCCTCTCGACCCTCCGTCCTGAACGTTGCCGGGATGAGTCGATGGCTCGTTCCTCGATCGTTCACCCGTACCTCTCGGTGTCGTACTTCAGGAAAGATTTGTAACTGGGCCCACCCCGGCGGCGAGGAGAGAAGTCTTATCTATGTATGGGCACCCATGCACATAGCCATGGCATGACCTCCAAGAACATTTCCATAACCCAAGAGGCCTACGAGGCTCTCCGGCGCGAGAAGAGAGGGGACGAGAGCTTCACCGACGCGATCCTCCGCTTGGCGCGCAAGGGCGGCAGGCTCTCGGACTGCTTCGGCACATGGAAGATGACGGACGAAGAGCAGGGCGCGATCCAGGACGAGCTGGCGAGAGGGTGGCGGCGCGCAGGGGAGGGTCTGGGGTGAGGTGTCTCGATACGGACTTCATGGTGGCGGTTCTGAGAGGAAAGGAGGATGCACAGCGGAAGATGTCGGAGCTGGACCGCGAAGGGAGGCAATGCACCACCGCCGTGAACGCGTTCGAGCTCCTCTATGGCGCCCACAGATCGGCGCAGAGGCGCACCAACCTGGAAAGGACGCAGACGCTGCTCGAGAGGCTCGACGTCCTGCCCTTCGAGCTGGAGGCATCGAAGGGGGCGGCCGAGGTGCTCGCAGACCTCGCGGCCCGCGGCGAGGCGATCGAGTTCAGGGACGCGATGATAGCCGGGGTCGCCAGGGCCAGCGGTCTGACGCTGGTGACGAGGAACGAGGAACACTTCGCCCGCGTCAAGGGGCTGAAGGTGGAACCCTGGTGAGCATCGCGCACTCACACACGATGCCCTGATTGAGGGCATGCGCCGCCTCGTCTCGGGTGTGCTGGCCATTCGATCGCGGCTTGAGCCCTAGACTGCGGCGGTGGCGTGGGTAGCGATCAGTATCACGATGACCGTAACAGCTCTCACCTCTGTCTACCATATCTGGGATCCCGGATGACTCACGCCTCGCCAGACGTATTCCCAGTGACCGGCGCAAATACCACACCCGAGCCGTCTAGAATTTCGACCTGTAGGTTAAGGGATTCAACTCTGCCCGCATTTACTCGATACGCGTCCCATGGAGTGCTGGTAACACAAAGATGGGAAGAAAAGCAGTTCTGTTCGGATTCTGGCTGATCGGGTATGCTCTGGGCTTCTTCGCTTGGCTCGTGGCACCATCGGTCATCAACTCGTTGCAGGGAGTCGGCCTCAGCTCAGACATGGCGGGAGCATTCGTAACCGGTCTCGGTGGGTCGATGGTCATGCTCGTGGGCGTGATGCTCTGGGGTCGTCTGTCGAGCAACTAACTCGTAGCTCCACCTCAGGGAGAGGGTGCAAGCCCTCCCCTCCGGATGGCCCTGAGTTCGACGACCGATCAGTTCAGACCCTGCGAGAGGCAGCGCAAGTCCACGCACGCGTGCGCCATCGCTAGAGGCCGCATCGGGCAGAACGGACTGGAGCGGGTAGATAGCTCCATCATCGCCATCCGCCGCTGTCCCGCCCCTTCATCTCATCGTGTATCGGCGCCTGCGCAGGTCGGATGAATCGGAGACCTCGCGGACCAGGCCGCCCTCGACCAGGGTGCTCAGAGCCGCTTGCACGGTCCTCCTCGGCAGCCCCGACCTCAGGCACAGGGTCGGTTGGTCGATCGGGTGCTCGGTCCTCACGAGATGATAGACGAACTTGACCGCAGGGGGCCCTTCGAAGCTCTGGAGCGGTCGAGACAACCCGAGGGTCTCGACCGTCAGGCCGAGCCTTTGCATCTCGAGGACGAGGCCCTCGTCCAGGGGGACTCCAGCGAGGTTCACCGTCGGCCCGAACTCCAGGATCAAGGCCGAGAGCTGCCGCACCTCCTGGGCCTCGAAGATGAGGCTCGGGGGACCGAACGTGCCGGCGACCTCGTTCAACACGTCCCAGGTCTCCTCCCTTTGAGCGTCGCTCCCGGCGCCCGTTCCCGCTTCCGGAACCTTGACGATGACCCTACGGCTCTTCAGGTTCAATGCCTCGCGTATCTTCGACACGGTGTCCCCCGCAGACATCGAGGGCCTGTCCCTCCTGCCCACTTGGTAGACCCATTCCATCGACAGCTCCGAGGCCTTGCTGACGATCGTCTGCTTCGTCTCGAGCGAGAGCTCTCCCGCGAGCTCGCTGACCTCCACCAGGTCGAATTCAAGCTCACCGAGCCCGTCCAGCACCTGAGGGACGACGCCCTTCCGGACCGCGACCTCGATCAGTGTCCCTCCGCTCATGACCTTCACCCCGAGGTCGTGGTAGCGGTGCACACGCTCCAGCAGCCACGACCGCTCGACCATCAGCGGCAGACTCAGGCCTATCTTGACGATGTCGATGTAGTCGGCGGACTGCTCCAGGAGCCCGCGGTCGATCGAATTGAGAGAATCGGACGCGATGGTTATGCCGTTCTCCCGCGGCTTTCCTTCTCGCGCAGCCTCGAGAATCTCGTCCACCAGTATTCCGCCCGGTCGCATCAGGAAGGCGCAGGAACTGCGTCCATTCATAAGATTTTTGCGTGAAGCCTACGCCTTATGTACCCTCGACGGCGATTGGGGGTTGGACATGGTAACGTCCCAAGAGAGTGGTCTGGTGCTTGATACGAAGGGCACCCTGTGCCCCCTTCCGGTGCTAAGAACCAGTCAGGCGATCAAACAGATCAAGGTCGGAGAGGTGCTCGAGGTCCTGGCGACCGACCCGGGATCGAAGCCCGACCTCGCCGCCTGGGCGAGGATGACCGGCAACGAGCTCGTCGATGCGACCGAAGAGCCAGGGAGTCCCAAGGTCTACCGGTTCCAGATAAGGAGGACGAAGTGATCGGCTTGGCCCTCGTCTCTCAGACCAAGGAAGCGGAGGCAGGAAGCAGGGCGAACCGGCTGATCCTGGTCGTGACCAAGAACACCATCGACCAGGTGTACCCGCCGCTGATCCTGGCCACCACCGCCGCGGCCTCGGGGTTGGCGGTGGACATCTACTTCACGTTCTGGGGGCTGAAGCTCCTGGACAAGAGGAGCCACACCAAGACGAAGCTCGCGTCCGTCGGCAACCCGGCGCTCCCGATGCCGAACATCCTCGGAGTTCTCCCGGGCATGACCGCCATGGCCACGAAGATGATGAAGGGCCAGATCAAGAAATACTGGCCCACGATCCCTGAGATGATGCAACAGGCGAAGGACCTCGGGGTCAGGTTCCACGCGTGCTCGCCGACCATGGGGCTGATGGGCGTCCAGGAGAAGGACCTGATACCGCTGACCGACGACATAGTCGGGGCATCGACGTTCCTGGACTGGGCCACCTCGGCGGGTACCGCCACGATCTTCGTGTAGGTCGCGCCGGGGTCCGAGGCAAGACCGGAAGAAGGGGGCTGATCGGTTGCTCCAAGGAGCGAGCGGGGAGGGAGCGGTGGACCGGCCTCTGCTCGACAGGTTCGCGAGGGAGGTCAAGAGCAGGGTCCCTCACCTCGACGCCGAGGGCGCATCCATCGTAAACGCCACTCCGCTGGTCGACATGACGGACGAGCTCATAGAGTGCGCCGAATCCGAGTACGGCCTGAACCTCTCCGGGAGGCATCTCAGGGTGTACGGGAAGCTCGAGTCGAAGACGGTCGGGGGCTCGGTCAAGGTCAGGCCCGCCGTCCAGATAGTCGAAGACGCGATCAGGTCCGGAAGGCTCAGGGAGCGGACGACGGTCTTCGAGGCGACCTCCGGGAACTTCGGGATAGCGCTCGGGTTGATGAGGAGGCTGGACCTCGACGTCGTCGCACTGGTCTCCAGGAAGCTCCAGGGCGGGGTCCTCAAGGAGCTCGAGAGGTCCGGGGTGAAGACGCTCAACCTCGACGTCGACATATGCCCGGCACCGGGGCTGAAAGCGGACCCCCGCGCTCTCGTCGCAAAGGCGGTCGCCTCCAGCGTCAGGGAGCAGCTCTCCCAATACGGCTTCAACGCATCGGTCTTCGAAGACGCTCGTGAAGAGATAGAGACGCTGCTCGCAGGAGGGGACGCCATAGGCCTGGCGAAGCTCCTGGCGAGGATATACCATGGATTCTGTCCCGAGCAATACGACAACGAGCTTAACGCGAGGGCGCACGAGACCCTGACCGGCCCGGAGATAGAGCAGCAGCTCGCGGACCGCGGCGGTTCGCTCTCGAGGTTCGACCTCGTCTGCGCGTTCGGCACGGGCGGCACCTCGGCCGGCCTCAGCAGGTACGTCCAGGATAGGTTCGGAAGGAAGGCGGTGCACGTGGTCTTCCCGCTAGCGGACCAGGACGTCGCCGGGATACGGACCAGGGAGAAGGCGCTCGGCCTGAAGTTCTACGAGCCCAAGTCGTACGCTGGCGAGCACGAGGCAGATTTCGCGGCGGCCAGGCCTGCTCTGGCGTTCTTCGTCAGGAAGGGTTACGACATCGGCGAGAGCAGCGCCCTGGTCCTCTACGCCATCCTCCAGATGGTCGGCCGCGGCGCCGGAGAGCGGTTCGTCGCGATCCTCGCCGACGGATCCCAGAAGTACGTGGAGAACCGGGCCAGGCCTGAGGCGGGAGAGAACCTCGAGGTGACGTTGCAGGAGGCCCGCTCGGGTCAGGCAGACTTTGGAGGAGTGGTCTGGACACATCCCGTCTTCCTCCCTTCGGGAGAAGGCGTCGAGCTCCTGGCGTCCTCGCTGGGGCGCGACACGGACGAAATCCGCGTCGCGGAGGCGGGAGACGTGGAGTCGTTGTACCTTCGACGCGAGATCACAGAAGGGCTAGGAAAGCTTCTCCCGAACGACGGAAGGAGGCTGTTGCTCGTGTGCATGAACGGCAGCACCTCCCTCAGGATAGCGCAGCTCCTGTCCGAGCAGGGGGTGGGGGTTGCGAGCTTGAAAGGCGGGATGGCGGCTCTCTCGACGCACCAGAGGGAAAGAGCATCGGAGCTGATACAGCTCGCGCCAGGCTGAAACCGCATACGAACCGGCCGACGGCGCGGCGTCCGTACCAAAGTCAGGGTGGTCTTCGTCGCCTAGGCTCGCCACCAAAAACAAGGGAACCGATCTCACGATGGTGCGACGCGAACTGACCGCAGGGGTCGCCGTCGACACGGGCCGGTTGGAGACGGTCAGGAGCTCGTAGAGGACGTAGCTGACAATGTTCCGGCACTGCTCGGTATCGAGGACCTCGAGGTCGAGAAGGCCCAGGCCTGGCTCATACACCTCGTCGGTTCAGCGCGGCGCGCAAGCAGAAGACCTATGGCGATACCCGCAGTAGGCTCGCCGGCTATGTCCACAGCAGCCACGGGAAGTCGGGGGAAGGACCAGATCCAATGGAGCGACGAGGTCTGGAATGCTCTCGACCGGGCGGTCGTCGAAGAGATGACGCGGACGAGGGTGGGCGCAAGATTCCTCCCGCTCGTCCGCGTGGCCAAGGAGCAAACGACCGTGGAAGCCGACGCCGTGGTCGTCCCGCCGACGGAAGCTGCCGCCGCGGGGGCGGGCAGAACGTTTGATCCGGCGCTCAGCGTCGACGAGTCGCAGACCGACCGTATCCGAGAGTACTGGACCGCGTTTCGTCTGTCCGCGGCGCAGGTGGAGGCGGGAGAGCACGAAGAGACGCAACCCGGCGATCAAAAAGCCGCCAATTCCCTGCACGGGCCAGCGTCCAACGGCCAGAAGGCCACGAGCGCACCTCACAGGACTGGCGCACCGGTCTCCCTGGCGTCGAGGACGGCCAACATCCTCGCCCAGGCCGAGGACCTGGTCCTCTTCAATGGCCAGAACGCAGTCGCGAACAGCCCGCTATTTACCGGACGGATAGTCCAATATTCGGACGAGAACCTTGGCGCGGATCTCGATTGCGGTCTGCTTAACATCCAACCGGCGCGACCAGTCGCGTCATCGGCCGAGAACAAGATACTGTTGCCCATCAGCCAGGTCATCCCGGTGCACCCCTCGGCCCTAGGGGAGGCGGGTTCGCCGCCCAGCTACGGCGAGAACACCCTCAACGCGGTATCCCAGGGACTCTCCACGCTCCAAGGATCGGGCCATTACGGGAATTATGCGCTGATCCTGCACACGGTTCCCTACGCCGACATCTACCAGGCGCTCCCTGGCACGCTGATCGAGCCCGCAGAACCGATCGGTCACCTCGTCACAGCGGGCGTCTATGGGACGGGTGCCATGCCTCCGTTCGTCCCGGTGACCCCAGGACCGACCCCGGGGTCGGTCGTCGTCCCGTCCGGTCTCCCCACGGGTCTGCCGAAGGGGATACTCACCCCGGCTACGTCTGCCGCTCCAGCGGGCACCACGCCTCTTAGTTCGATGGCGCAATTCGATAGCTCGCCGCTGCTGCTCCCTCCGGGATCTGCTCCCGGGCCAGCGGCGGTGCTCTACACGGGTCTTCTCGCGTCGTTGAGCGGGAGCACCATGGACCTCGTGCGGGGCGCCATTGGGAACCTGGCAGACGTCCTGGTGACGTTCGACCAGAAGGATCAGGACGAGCAGTATCGCTTCCGCGTGGCTCAGCGCTTTGCCCTGCGGTTGAAAGACCCGACTTCCGTCATCCTGCTGCTCTTCCTGGACAGTTAGACGAGACTTCGGCCAGGCTGAGAAGGTCGCAGAACCACTCGCGGCCCGCCAGACCGCCAGGGCACGACCACGGCGACCGGCGTGGTCGGCGCAGAGACCGGTTGGTTGTTTGGGATAGTGACCGCGGGGAAGGTCACGCTGTACACCACGCGGGGATCGGCAGCAGGTCAATGCAGAACACCGTACCTGTCGAAGTCAAAAGATGTTGCATAGTCACACAACTACCAGGGGAAGGATCAGCTGCCGTGGCCCTTGTCCTGATTCTTCCCGATGACCTCTCTGGCGAATATCGAGAGCAGCCCGACCGCTATGAAAGCGACCACGGGGGCGTAGAAGCAGTATTGAAACGCGGCTCTGGTCGGAAGGCTGATCACCTGGCCGCTGACCGAGTAGCTGGCGACGAACGTCGAAAGGAGCGCTCCGGCTATGGGTGCTCCGAGCGTCTGACCGACGTACCTGAAGGTGGTGTTCAGCGAGGTCCCCAGGCTCATCTCGCCCTTGGCGATCGAGAGCACCAGGAGGTTCTGGATCGAGACGGTCAGCATCCCTCCTCCGAAGGCGTAGACCATGAGGTACGCTGCCATTTGGAGCGGGCCGGTGTAGGTCGAAAGCAGGAAGAAACCCGCCGCTGCGAGCAGGGAGCCGGCGTAGAGGAAGGGTTTCACGCCGTACTTTGGGATCAAGGTGGCCACTCCCAGAGCGACGGGCAGCGTGACCACGACCAGGGGCAGGAGGTAGAGCCCGACCTCGATGATGCTGATACCGAAGCCGCTCGGAGGCGGGAGCTCCAAGGCATACACCAAGGCCTGGAAGGCTATGCCGCTCGAGAGCCCGAACGAGACCACGAGAAGGTTGGCCACCATCACGTTCCTCTGACGCAGGAGCTTGAGGTCGAGGACCGGCTCGGCGACCCTCCTCTCGTACAGGCCGAGCGGAACGAGCGCCACCGTCCCGGCTATCAGGAGTCCGAGGATGGACGTCGACGTCCAGCCCCAGCTGGTGCCCTCGGACAGGCCCAGCACTATGGCGATGAGCGAGGCGCCCAGCCAAGCGGCGCCTACGTAGTCCAGACTGACGCCGGGCTTCTTGTTTGGAGACTCCCTGACGACGAAGTAGATCAGCGCCGTGAGCACCGCGATGACCGGCACGGCGATGTGGTAGTTGCCCTGCCACCCAAAGTCGCTGGTGACCAAGGCGCCTCCGAGGAGGCCGAGCGCTCCGCCGGAGAGCTGCACCGCGCTGATCACTCCTTGGGCGCGCGGGACCAGCTTGCGGGGGAACTGCTCCCTCGCTAGGCTGAAGCACAGCGCGAAGACGCCGAGCCCCACCCCCTGCACGAACCTCGAGACGAGGATCAGGTCGAAGCTCGGCGCGAACGAGGTCGCCGTGGCGGCGACCACGTAGGTCACGAGGATGTACATCATGACGCGCTTCTTCCCGTAGATGTCCCCGAGCTTGCCGAAGATCGGGATGACCGCGACCCCGAGGACCGTGTAGAGCGATATGAGGAGGCTCGCCTGGTCGATGGTCACCCCGTACTCCGCGACTATCTTCGGCAGCGCAGGGGTGAGCATTATGTCGACATAGATTATCAGGCCGGCGACCACCGATAGGAGCACCAGCGTCCTGTTGGCATAGCCGCTGTCGAAGGCCTGCTCGCCACCCCCGGGTGCTTCGGTCAAGGTTCTCAATGGTCGCCGCGGCTCACGGTGGATAAGGGTTGTAGCGCACCTGTTCGCCTCAAAGCACTATAAGCCCCGGTCGTGGCGGTCGATTCAATGCGCAGGCTCGTCGTGGAGTTTTCTCTGAAGGGGTTGGCAGAATCGCAAGGAGAATCGGCCCTCTTGCATGGGAAGGTGAAGTCGTTCGAGATGCTCCAGATTCTCAAGATGGTTCCGGGGGAGCTGGCAGCGATCGTCAGGGTTGAGATGAAAGACCAATCCGGAAGGATCGAGGACCTCTTCCCGGCGCGGCCAGGCGCAAAGATCGAGAGAGAACTTCTTCAGCAGGAGAGCGAAAGAACCTCCGTCTACTTCATCAGATTCAAGGCCGAGGTTCCGCCAAAGGCGTCGGAGCTGGACCTGTTCGGATCCATGCCTTATTTCTCCACTCCGTTCGAGTTCCGAGACGGGAGGGCGAAGCTGGCGTTCCTAGGTAGCGCGAAGCAGATGAAGAAACACCTCGAGTACCTGGAGAGACACGCTCGAGGTCGCTTCAAGGTCGTCTCGCTCACCGATGCGAGGTTCCCACCGAATTCACCTATCGCACGCCTGACCGAGAAGCAGCGCAGGGTCCTCATCACCGCCTACAAGCTGGGTTACTACGACGTGCCGAAGAGGATGGGCTCGGAGGAGCTGGCCCATAGGCTCGGCCTGGTGAAATCGACCTTCGTCGCGCACAGGCGGAAGGCCGAGCGGCGGCTGCTCGCCGAGATTCTGAGGGAGCTCTAGGACGACCATGGACGTGAGATGGCTCGGACGTCGTCTCCGATGGCTTCCTCGGCAGCGACGAGGGGGATGTTCGCGACGAGGTCGAATGAGATCGCAGCCTGACCCCCGAGGGTGCGCGGTCGCCGGGAATCCTGACCTTCAGGTTCAGATCTGTGACGCCGTGTGACGGATCGTAAGCTTCCTCTCTTCGTCCTTCTGCCGAACATGCTCGTGACCTGTTCGTCCGTCATCGCGACCACGACGGTCGTCGGTTTACCCTCCCAGCTGCTGTCGACTTCCAGTAACTCGATCTCGGGCGTCAATGCGCCGGCTATGTCACTGAACTCCGCCACCGTGAGCTCGCCCATCAGAAAGGTCACCGGAAAGTCGTCCGAGATGTCCTCGACGAGCAGCTCTTTCCCGGTCTTCTTGTTCCTGAACGAGTCCATCTCCATTTCCTCGTCCTCTCCTTGGAATCCCCAACCCCTGCTCGTAAGAGAGTCGCGAACTCTGGAATACGGCGCCGCTATCTTGAACACGTTGTCTACTTCCAAGACCGATTCCCCCGATCTCTTTTGCTGCATACTTTCTCACGAAATAATAAGGTATGTCCCTCGCATCGCTGGCTGCGTCCCTGTGGGGTTGGGACGAGCCTCGTCGCCGGCGCCCCCGGATGACGCGCAGTCGGGCATTCCCTCGTCACGCCGTCCCTGGCTGCCAGACTTCACCGATCGCACTCGACTTTCGCCACCTTCTTTTCCTGGACGATCGCTGCCACGCCGCCTCGACCTTACGAATTTAGTAACTTCGTTCTGAATAGTGCGCTAATATTCGGGGGACCACCCCACATGCATGAGAATATCTCTACGGAGCAACCTGCACCTGTGGGTTCCGGCCGCGCTCGGAGTGGTCGCGATCGTCCTCGCGATCCACGGCGTGCATCCTCTTCACGTCGGAGCTCTCGACGGAGACCCGGTCGGCGGAGGCCCTCCGTAGCCGATCGACCGACCGGCGGCCTATCCTCGTTGCTTCACGACTGAAAGGATAGTACTCAGGGCCTTCTCGGGCTCGAAGGTCCACCCCTCTTCGTCCGTAAAGTGCTCGTACGGTATGGTATAGCGCATGCTCGAAGGAAGGTCGAGGAGCTGCGTCTTCCATTCGGGGAGCGACATCTCGCCCAACCTCTCGCGCAGGAACTCGAGCGCGACGACGAACTCCTGGGTCGGGATTGCCAGGTCGGCCCTGTAGCTCCCGTCCCGAGACCCGGCCTCGAACCAGGTGAACGGGACGTTGTTGAAGAGCAGCCTGGCCTGCGCCAGCTGGGTCCTCGTCAGCTGGCTGAACCAGAAGATGACCCCGACCACCTTGGACTGGTCGCCGCCACGCGCCGGGATCCAGCGGACCCGGTGATAGGACGTGATGGGCATGACGTGCTTCCTGTAGTGCCACCTCAGGGTCACCGCGTTCACCTCGAGCTTCGTAGAGATGCTCTTGAGGCTCCTGAGCGAGCCCGCCTCGAGCTCCTTGATCAGGAGCACATCGCTGAGGTCGATCGAGGGCTTCAGGAGGGGCTCCTCCACGACGACCGGAGAGGGAGGCGCCTCGCGGAGCTCCCGCACCTCGTTCCAGTCGACGGTCCATTGCCCTCGATCGAAATCATAGTACCTCGCCTTGAGGTCCGGGTTCCTCGTCCACTCGAGCCTCTTGAGCTCCACCCTCCTCAGGATCCCCTCGTCGATGAGGCCTTTCATGAAGGCCTGGAACCGGTCCTCCACGACCACGGGGACCGAGAACAGCGCGGCGTGCGCGGGCTCGAGGAGCATGCTCGAGCGGTACGTCAGGAACGCCGCATTCGAGAGTTTGTCGAGGATCGAGGTGGCCTGTCGCAACGCGTCAGGGGCAAACTCCATGGTCGCAGAATACCTCTGCAGGCCCAGCTCGCCCAGGTTGAAGACCGTCTCCACCCGCAGGTCGAGCTCGGGGAACCTCTTCCTGAGCGTGTACCTTATCGTCTCCTTCGGCATGCCGGTCATGCGCGAGAGGGCGGCGACGTTCTTGATTCCGATGCGGTCGACCGCCTCGATGAGGTCCGCGACTCTGGCGCTCAACGGACTGACCGTTAACGAATGCCCTAATAATCGCTCCTGTTTTCGTGAAACCTTTATTACCCTCGTATTAGCGTTTCAGCCATAGGAGTCGTAATTGCTCGCCAAATCGATAATGACCGAGCACGTCGAGTCGATGGTGAGGAGGTACAGGCGGGGCCTGGTGAACTCCATGCTGGAGTACCTGATACTGGACAACATCGAGAGGAGGGACGTTTGCGGTTACGACATTATCACGACGCTCTGCCTGGAATTCCAGGTGCTGCTCAGCCCGGGACAGGTGTACCCGGTGATCGATGCCCTGGAACGCGGCGGCGTGATCACGAAGGAGAGGAACGGGAGGAGGGTCGCGCTGCGATTGACCTCCCTGGGCTACGTCCTCCTGAAGGCGTGGAGGGACGAGCTCGGCCTCATGCAGCTGCGCCTCAGCACCGAACGTCCTCCCCCGGAGGGCGTCCGCTGATTCGGAGCAGGCATCGATGGTAAAATCATGATCGACTGGATGAGGTTCAAGGTGCGCTCGAAGTGGTTGAGCGCCAGCTTGCAGCTCGTCGTCCTGTTGGCCCTGCGCGGGCGTCCGATGAACGAGTGGGAGCTCTCGGACGACATCTACAGGAAGACCGGCCTGGTGCCGGAGGAATCGGAGTTCAGGAGAACGATCCGGCTTCTCATCGGCGGAGGCTTCGTCCAGGTCCAGCGCGAAGAGTCCCAGCCTCGGATGTCCGTCAATGCTCGCGGACTCCAGTTGCTGTCCGAGCTGGAGGGCTTCCAGCGGGAGTGCTTCAAATCGATCGGAGCCCCCGAGGGAGGCAGCCGCTCTAGTTGGAGATGATTCCGGTGGGAGGCATGAAGGTCGAAGAGCCGTAAGCCCCCGGTCATCTCGTCCTCGTGCTAGCGCTCGATTATTTTGCTGGCGCTCGGAGCGGGTCTCATTCTCATTTTCCGGTATGAAGGGGGGCTACGTACCCTTTACTGACTGCCAGGATCCACCCGAGACTGCACGCCCGGACGTACCATCGCCAAAGCAGCGGTCACAAGCCGTATATCCGGGAGGGCGGGCCCGCGCTCATGCACCCGCGGCCATGGGTCGCAGAATCGGTCGCCGTGGCTACGTCCCTCCGGACGCCCTTCCTCGCGTTCTCGGCCGTCATCGTGGCGCTCCTCGCCCTGCCCAACCCCGTGGCGATGCTGTCCTCGGGCGGCGCCTATTCCCCGCTGGTCTCGCTCTTCGTCTCGGGCGTCTACCGAGTCGTCCTCCCGCCGGGGTGGGTCATCATCGTCGACGGCTCGCAGGAGCCGCTCGAGATCTACGTGGCGGCCTCGGTGACGCTGGCCCTGCTCCTCGCCTCCCCGTTGATCTCGTACCAGCTGATGAAGGCGATCGTGCCGCCCACCGCGGCCACGAGCAGCAGGAGGAGCAGGACGCTGTACTCGCTGGTCGGCTGCGCGTCTGCGCTCCTCGCCGCCGGGGCGCTGTTCGGCACCTTCTTTCTGGCGCAGGATTACGTCGTCTCGTTGAACCTTCCATACGACACTGTCGGTATGTGCTGCTTTTGGGACTCCGCCAGCTTCTACTTCGCCGCCTTCCGGTCCATCGGGGTGAGCGCGGTCGCCTTCACGCTCCCCGTCTACATCTACGCGCTGGTCCGGTTCCGGCTGCTCGGCGCGCCCAGGTCGCGCGACGCATGACTACCTGAAAGGGCCTTCGGACAAAACTATTAATCAGAATCGAGCCGCAATCTCGTTCGAGGTCATCTGCTCAGATGAGCGCCGCACCCGTCCGGAGCTTCTCCCGACTGGCGGTCGCCCTGGTCGCCGTCGCTCTCATCCTGGGAGGGTCGCTCTACCTGGGGGCCGCCGCCACCGTCACGAGGACGACCGCCATCACCTACACGGAGACGTCCACGTTGACGGTCTCCACCGTCGTCCCCAACGGCACGACCATTACGGCGACCTCCACGGTCACGACGACCGTCACGGCCGCCACTTTCGTCGCTCCGACCACCGCTGCCGCCGCCGCCTCATCCGCAAGCAGCAGCACCGCTGCATACGTCACCGGGACGACCTTCACCAACGCGAGCGACGTGTACCTCACCAACTGCGTCGTCACCGGGATCGGAGGGCTCGAGCTCCGGATAGCATCCGACTCCACGAACGCATCGGTCAGCGGGGAGCTGGTCAACGCGGTCGACACGCTCGGATGCGACGTCGTCGGGCAGGCTCCCGAGAACCAGCTCGTCCACATAGACAACTTCTCCGTGGGGCAGGGAGGGTGGCTGACCCCCGTGTTCCCGAGCCAGGCAGAGCCGGGCGGTCAGTTCAGCTTCACCATAGTCTATCAGGGGTCGACCTATCGCTTCACCGAGACCGTCCCGCCGATAGGCATGGATTGCGTGACCCTCCACGTCCCCTCGGGCGACGTCACCCAGGCCACGATCATGAACGGGGCCTGCTGATCCGGCCTGCAGCCACGCTCAGAGGAAGACGGCTAGCGAGAGAGGATTCACCGGCGGTCTCACCGGCTCGAGCTGATGATAATGGACGGCGCAAGGGTCGACAGGCGGCCTCAGGGCCCGACGCGGTTCGCACGTAAAGGCCGGGAAGATGCTGGGTCTTTCCTGGCGTTCGGACAGCTATTAATAAAAAAAGCTCCGCCTTCGCGAGAGCGTCTTCGGATTGAGCGCGCCCGCCTCTCGGAGCTATCTCACCATCGCCAAGTTCATTCTAGCCGATTGGTAAAGCAAAGACAAGAACAGTTATAGATATGCAAGCAAGTGCTTGCATGCATGCGGGTGGACGCGATCCAGTCGGAGAAGATCGACGCCAAGATCGTCGAGGCGGCGCTTGAGCTCGTCGGCGAGGTCGGATACAGAGGGACGACGACGCGAGAGATCGCCCGAAGGGCGGGAGTGAACGAGGTCACCCTCTTCAGGAGGTTCGGGTCCAAACAGTCGCTGGTGGGGGAGGCCATCTCGCACGCTCAGGACCGACTGAGAAGCGCCTTCGAAGAGAAGAGACGCGAAAGGACGGGAGACGCGATTGCAGACCTCACGGACCTCGCCCTCTCGTTGATGGAGATCCTCGCGAGGAGGAGCGAGTCCGTCTCGGCAATATTGTTCGAAGCCCGAAGGGAGCCCTACATGGGGCAGGCGGCCGAATCCATGATGACATCCGCCCTCGGCGTCGCCCGCGAGTTCTTCCGAGGTTACGCGGCGGAGCTACAGCTCGATGAAGAGCGCGTCGATTCGATCTCGCTGTCCGTCGTGAGCTTCTGTTTCTTCAGGATAGTGGTCAGGGAGAGGATCCTCGGGGGCCGGCTCACGAGAGAGGACAGGAAACGGGAGTTCGAGAACCACGCCCGCCTCCTTCTGGGCGGGGTCCTGTCCCAGCGTGGCAGCGGCGGCCAGAGGAACTCCGGTGGGGACTGAAGGGGAAGGAAATCAGAATGAAGCTCTGCGTGTTCGGCGGGACGGGTGCGACCGGCCTGAACGTCATTCGGGTCGCGAAAGCCAAGGGCTACGACGTCATAGCTCTCGCCAGACGGCCGGAAATCCTCAGGGATCAGTTCTCTGACATCCAGGTGGTGCAAGGCGACGTCTTCAAGCCCGAGACCATCAGGGCAGCGATCGCCGATGCCGATGTCGTGATCTCGACGCTCGGTCCGGTAGGGCGGGCCAGGGAGACGACCATCTACTCGGAGGGAGTGGTGAGCGTCGCCAAGGCGATGGAAGAAGCCGGCAAACGTCGTCTTATCGTGGCCGCTTCCCTGATAGGGATAGACCCGAAACCCGATGCGGCCAGGTTGACGTGGTTCTTTGCGAAGCTCGTGCTGATACCGATGCTCGGCTATCAGTATCGTGACACGGCGAAGATGAAGGAGAGGCTGACCTGCATCGACGACATGGATTGGACGCTCGTCGGGCTTCCGAGGCTCACCAACGGAGAGGCCACCGGTCGCTTCAGAAGCTCGATCGGGACCCCGCTCCATCACCCGTCGACGATAAGCCGGGCGGACCTGGCCGACTATCTGGTCTCGATCGTCGGCGACGCCGCGACCTACAGGCGATGGACAGAAGTCTCTCGATGATGGACCAGATCGAGGATGGCGGGCCACGTTTCGGTCTCGCGTTGTGGAAACCCTCCGCCTCGGTCTTTGGGCGCTGACCCCATGTTCCCGAACCAGGCGGCCGCGGGGCCCAGCGCGCTTCGCACGTAAAAGCCTGGGGGACCTGTAATGCATAAAAGTAAAGGAATAACGTCTCGGAAGTAGGATTTCAATGTCGGAGGTCGGCGTCTCCCCGGTGAGCGAGAAAGGACAGGTAACGATACCCAAGCAGATAAGGGACGCACTCGGGCTGAAGAAGGGCGACCGCATGGTCTTCCTCGACGGCGGGGACGGCCGCCAGGTCGTGCTGCGCAAGGCCAAGCCCGGGAGGCTCTCCGAGACGCTTCGGTCCCAGAAGCCCTGGGGCGAGGGCGGCGGTGGGCTGGAGCTCCAGCGGAGGCTCAGGAAGGAATGGGGCTGACCGCCGACAACAACGATGACGACAGCCGGTTGAGCCTCCGTTTCATCTGAATTCAGCAAAGCGGCCCTCGACGCTGCCCTGGTTCCGATTCCCAAACCGAAGACTTTGCAGAACCGCTATTGGCCATACACGCACGTCGTGACCATCCAAAAATAGCCGCCGCTTGTAGGAGTCGACGACGTGCTCACGGTGGTGAACAAGACCGTGGTGGAGCCGTTTCCGTAGGAGTCGATCGTCGTCGTGTCCGTCCCCTCCTTCTGAAGCGGCATGACCGCCTTTCTTTGCGCGAAGTCACTCAATTGAAATCCTCCCTCTCGAACAACACGATGCCCAAGATCGAAGCGACCGCGAAATAGGCGAACATTATCGCAAGACCTTCAGGAATGGTCGCATTGTACGAAGACGACCCGGCTATCACTACCTCGTGGGGAGGATAGCCTGAAGAAGAGAGAACGTTTGCGATTATCCCAGCGCCGTAGCTTAGAACGTACCAGGGCTCGGAGTTCGACAAAACGGATATCAGCGGCGTGATGAAATTGAACCCGAACAGCAGCAGGATGGCGGTCAGGAGAATCGAGTAGGAATTGTCCTTGAACAGGGAGCTTATGAAGAAAGAAAATCCCAAGATGGGGAAGATGTAGAAGAGAGCGAAGACGAACGATTCGCCGAACTGATAGGGAACGTTGAATCCGAAGTAGATCGCGCCGTCGGCCAACGTGATCGCCGCGTACAGGCCAATCGCGATCGCGGACGCCAGGAACGACGCTATCCATTTGCCGACGAAGATGGAAGACCTCCTTACTGGATTTGGCAGCAGGTAGTAGCCCGTTTTGTTCTGAAATTCGGTCGAGATCGCGTCGGCCCCAAAGAAGATGCCGGCGAGAATCACGCACAGACCCGCTACGGCCCCCCACCATTCCGAATAGAACGACATCGGCGACGAAAGAGATGCGGGCGGTCTGTAGACGTACGTCACCGCCGCGATCGCTATCCCGATCGTCGCCACGATGGTAAGCAGGATGTAGAACCGCGTCGAACGAAGATAGTTGAGGAACTCGAACTCGGCTTGCACGCCGCATTGGACAAGACCGGATGGAACCTTGTTGTTTGCTCGTTCGAAGGGTTGAGCCTCAGGATTCGCAGCCAATCCAAACACGCCATTCAAACGTTTTCTTTGATCAGGCTGAGGTAGACGTCTTCCAGAGCCGATGAAGAGGTCTTGAGACTATTGACTCCAATCCTCAGAGCACCCAACTCTGAGAGGATCTCCGCCTGGGATTCGGCCTCTCCCAAGAACTTCAGCCGGAGGTTCCGATCGTCGAGCACCTCCACGCTCGTGACTCCGCGTATCTTTCGTATCGTCTCGATGGCCTCGCCATCGATGCGTGGGCTTGCAAAGCCAACCTCCAAGACCGAGCCTCCGCCAGAGAACCTGCTGGTGAGATTCTGGATGGTATCGTACACAAGGAGCTTCCCATGATCGATGAGGGCGGCTTCGTCGCAGACGTCCATCACCTCTGAGAGGAGGTGCGAACTCATGAAGATGAGCCTCCCGCGCTTCTTGAGATTCTTCACCATCTCTCGAACCTCGCTCATCCCTCGAGGATCCAATCCGCTCGTCGGTTCGTCCAAGAGGATTATCTCGGGATCGCTAAGAAGCGTAGAGGCTATGCCTATCCGCTGCTTCATCCCCTTTGAGAACTTTCCAACTTTTTTGTTCCCCCAGTCTTCCATGTGTACTTCGTGAAGAGCTTCTTCGATTTTCTTGTTCCTGATCTCGGGAGGAACGCCGCGGTGCTTCGCGATTATCATGAGGGCCTCTCTCGGCGTAAGCGAAGGATAGATCTCTGGCGTCTCGACCAAGGCTGCCACGGCAGCCAACGCCTTCTTCTTATCGGAGTGAACGTCTATCCCATTTATCAGTGCCTCGCCGGAGGACCTGTGAATCAGATCTGTGAATATCTTGAGCGTGGTGGTCTTTCCCGCTCCATTGGGACCGAGAAAGCCAACGCACTTTGCTCCCTCAATCCTCAGATCCAGATTGTCGAGGGCAGTGAAAGAATCGTACTCCTTGGTGAGTTTGATAGCCTCGATCGAGGGCGCGTAGCTCGCCATTGAACGATCACTCGTCGAGATGGGGCAGGATTCCTAACGCACGGCGGGGGTTTGCACGTCGGAGTCTCTCCGCTCTTCCCTTTCCTACCTGCTCTTCTTGCGCGCGCCCAGCACGACGACGACGACGCCAGCAATGAAGAGGACAAAGCCGCCCAATATCAGCGGACTAGACCCTACCGTGCCCCCGTTGACTGGAGTGGCGACTATCTTCGAGCTCGGCTGGGATGACGCGAAAGCCAGGTAGTAATAATCCCCCGAGAGGTTTGTGTAGGTCACGGTCCCCGCCGCGTTTGAATGCGGTGCAAGAGCGTATTGAACGATGTTGGTCGAATTGACCAGGTTCAGATCCTGGGCAGGGATGAGTGCACCGTTTGCAGGTGCGGAAGTAACCGCCATATCGGATGTCGCGTTGAGCACTAGCTCCGTTGAGACGTATTCGCCGCTATGAGGCTCACTGAAAGCGGTGACGACGGTAAGCCCTCGAAGCACCCCCACCACCCCGACTGCGGCAAGAACGACTCCGATGACGAGGATGACCACACCGACCATGACTATTGGCTTGTTCACGCAGATCCTTCCAGAATGCTTCGCAGTTGCAGAACCTAAAATATATGCTGATACGTACAATCTTTGTACTTATCACCACGTTTTATGAGGCGGAGACAACAGGACCAAGAGTGTAGATGCGCGAGCCAAGATGATGGACGACGCAAGGGCCGATGTCCCACATGATGACATGAACCGCGCGGTCAAGCAAGCCATTCTCCTGAACGAATACTTGCTCCGCCGGGCTTTGGGGGTGGTCTATCTTGCACTCTCACTCGCAATGTTCCTTTCAATCTTTGGAACTCCTATCATCAATTCACTGGAACCAATCGGGTTCGCGAGCTCGATAGTAGTGGATATGACCGCGAGCGGATGCGGTATAGTTGCCATTCTTTGGGCGTTCAAACGAGTCCGCAACACCGCTTACATCATCCACCCCGAGGACGACGGAGCTTGGTCAAGGCTACTCGGATATCGCTTTCTCGTACCGCTGTGGATCGTACTCAATGCGCTGGTGGTCTTGACGATCGCGCTCGCTAGAGCACGACTTCCTTTGGTGGTGCTTCTGGTACACCTCGGGGTGGCGGTCTATCTGTATTACGCCCTAAGGCTCTCTTTTTCAAAGCAGATTCCTGGAGAAGCCATCGCCGCAATCGGTTCACTCTCGGCGAGCAGCATCGCGTCGATCGCACTGCTGTCTTTCGTCGCATCCCCTGGGCCCTACGTGCTCCTCTGGGGGGCAACGATCGCCGTCTGGATCTTCTCCGGAGCCTTCGCGCGCACCAGGCCTATTCCGGAATTCGTGGAGGGGCGTAACGGGCTTGAGTGACGACGACCAATCCAAGCGTGACTTTGATGAGATCGTCACGGACGAAGGCATCCGGTCGTTAAGAGAGCAGCTCGATGACTCGACCTTCAAATCATCTGCTCGAATCCTGATATTGGTGCTGCTTGCGCTGTCTCGAAGCATGAGCGCCGTGCAGCTCAGGACGCTCACAGGACTAGGGAAGGGGAGCTTGGAGAATCACCTGAACAAGCTTGAGAGCTTCGGTTACGTCAGGTTGAGCTATGCAAAATCCATGGGAGCCAGGGGCGTTCCAAGGCAGACCGTCGAGATCACCGAGAAGGGGCTCGACGCTTGTCGCGCCCTTGTAAAGAGCGTGTCGAGTTTGACCCTCTGAGGCTCGCCGTCGTAGATGGCCGAGACTTGTCACAGTTCTGGTAGGCCGCGAGCCTGATAGAGGCCTGCCATCTCCGCCGGTTTGGAGGGCCTAGGAAAACGGTGAAACATCCGGCAAATCCTTATGAAACACCGGACTCACGGTGAGTCTATGAATTTCACCTCCGTGGTCACCGGGGATTGGAACATTCCTGCGACGTGGGGCATCGCACCCGCCGGCGGGCCCTCCGGCCCTGGGTACACCTACCCGGGTCCAAACGACACGGTCAGCATCACAGACGACGCAGCGGTCATCATCCCGGCGGGCCTCGGCGTTTCGATGGGCTCGAGCGGTTCCATCAACATCGAGACCAACACGTATCTCGCCATCTATGGAAGCCTAGACAACGGCGGGGCTATCACCGCGGACAGCGTAATAACGATCTACCCCGGTGGCTCCCTGACCAATAGCGGCTCGATAACGGGGTACGGGTTCATCCAGAACTTTGGGAAGATGATCAACAACTCCGGGGGCGTCATCACGGAGACCCTGCTGCCAAACGGCGGGACGAACAATTTCTTCATAAACGAGCAGAACGCGACCATCACGAACGACGGGACGATCGACATCAGCGCAGGGTTCGCAAACTATGGCTCCCTGACAAACGCGGGCACCCTGCAGGTGAACTCCACCGGCGAGGTGACCGGAACGGGCTCGATAACCAACACCGGGACCGTCGACCTGAGTGGACTCAGCCTTCAACTGATAGAGACCAGTACCCTGTACGGAGATTTTCAGACCGTCGGCGGCACCTTCACCCAGGGGAAGGGTAGCCAGATAGTCCTGGACGTCGGAACCCAGGCTGTCGTGGAATCGTGGTCCGGCAGCAACACAAACTTCACCATACCCGCCGGCGCTTCTCTGCTCATCGGCGCTGGCTCGACCCTCACCATCAAGGGGTCCCAAACTCTCACCAACAATGGAACCATCGCCAATCAAGGCGGATTTGCAATCCCGGGCGCGATGATCCCGGGGTCAAACCCCAGGCCCGTTCCTCGCAGGATTCCGCCGGCGTCCACCACGGTCGACGCGGACGGCGTCCTCACCAACAACGGCACCTTCAACAATGGCGAAGACCCGATAGTCGGGTTCTTTTCCGGGCAGCCTACAATCACCAACGACGGCTCAATCCAAAACGAAAAGGGTGCGTCCTTCAACAATTGGGGCTCGATCAACAACGCCGACGGGCAGGTGGTGAACGCGGCGGGGGGGAATTGGGACAACGAAACCAGTGTCCTGGGCGGGGCCGCTGGCAGCGTAAAGGGCGGACAACAGAGCGGCATACCGTAGAGCGGAGCGGCCTTCGGCAGCCGAAGAGCGCGCGGCACACAGCTCTACCAGCCAGTCGGTGGCGATCGACCGCGACCATTCTGATAAAAATTGCGCTGGCGGAGCGCAATCTGCGCTCAGTGCCTCGGTCGAATGGCAGCGTTCGGATTATCCCCAAATGAACAATTCGAATCCATCGAACGAAAGTATGCTCGTCGAAGCTCACCGGCCCCGCCAAGTATGCTATTCGAATCCACGTCTTCTATCAGGCCGAACGCGTGGCCAGAGCGGCCTAGTGAGGCAGGCCCATGCGGCGACTCCCTTTCGTTCCCGTGGAATCCTGCCAGGCCGGGGTCATGCCGATGTACGGGGCAATGGAGCGGAGGACCTTCCCCTCGGCCTTCCGAAGGTGCTCCTCATACGTGGTCCTCGGGACCCTGAGTTTGCTGGCCATCGCCTCTGAGGACGTCTTCTTCGGAACCTGGTAGTACCCGTTCTCGAGTGCAAAGACCAGCGCCTGCACCTGCTTCTTCGTAAGGCCGCCAAAGAGCGCGGCGGTCGAGACCAGCATCGTCTCCTTGACCGCTCCTGAAGGTATCGAACGCCGGGAGACTATCTCGACTTTGCAGAAGGACTCGAGCTCCACCAAGAGTTTCCTCATCTCCTTCTCGCTGAAGGAGATGAGTCGGTAATACTCCCAGCCCCCCTTGAACGTGGTGGGTTGGAGCGCCAGACAGTTGTACTTCTCGAAGACCGGGCTCACAGGGGTCGGGACGTTGTCGCATCCGCAGTTCTGGACGACGATCTGGACGTTGCGATTGCTGTTCCACTTTCGGATTACTTTGCTCTGCAGGGCCTTCTCGAGCGACTTGATGTCTTTCTGAAGGCCGTCGAACACTGCCGGGTCGTCGGAGGAGATCTCCATGACGTCGTTCACGTTGTTGCACCAGGAAGCTATCAGTAGCGCGGGATAGTTCTTCGAGAGGTCGTTGAAGGGACAGTCATGCTGCAACCTCAGTGCCGTCTCCTGCAGGGTCATGATGCAGTCGGAGACGCGCCCCGGCTATAAAGCCGGTGCCGGCGCATGCCGGTCATCCATCGACCCGCCTCCGCCTGAGAATGCCGGCCTGTGCCGGCATCAAGGATATGCGGGGCGAATCCTCCAACATCTTTGGCGAAAACGCACGAAAGCGATCAACGGTAAAATGCAACTGGTAATCAAGAGCGAAAAGGTGCGCAGATCCGTAGAGTTCGAGGTACCGCTGATGACGCGGTGGGGGAACGTCGGGGTGGAAAAAAAGCGGGCGATAGTGTACGACTACGTCCTTGACGAAACGCAGAAGCTAGCGCTGGATGAGGCGCGGGAGTTGGCGAGAGAGCGGTGCCTCGCCCTCAAAGTGACCGACCTTTCGCGACAGGGTCTTCTCAGGCGAACCGTAGCTTCGGGTATGGACAGAATCGGTGGACGCGTTTGGTCACGTCCGAACACGTTGTTCGCCGCGCCTCAGGACTGCCGAGGATAATCACTCAGGCGGCGGATATTCACAAGTCTCATCGGCCCCACCGACTTCTCGATTTCCTTCAGGTCCGAGCTCGCTTTGCGATCTTCCCCGTGAAGGGCGATAATGAGGAATCCGAAGAAGGTCATCAGGAGGTACTCCTCATCCGGCGGCCGAGGTATGTGGGCGACGTTGTCGTAGGTCTGGAAGACGCTGCTCACACCCTAGGAGTTCGTGATGCCGAATTGATATGTCCCGTTCACGGTCACCGGGCCGACCTGAGCCCGGGCCGCGCCCTTCTCGACCTTCGACCTGCGGCGGTCCTCGACCCAGATCATCAGCCGAGCGAAGAGCAGGACCGAACCGATGACGAGCGCCACGGCAGCGATGGAGTAGAAGAACAGGGCCTTCCCGGAGAGGGACGTGCAGGAAGGTATGCCGGGGCTGGGGGCGTTTCCGGCGTTGCAGACATTCTGCGCGTTCTCGTTGTGCGCGAGGGGTTGGATGTACGCATAGGAGGCCCAGCTCACGCCGAACAACAGCAGGATGACCCCTATCATCGAGAGCTCCTCCGCCGAGCCTGGTCTCTCACTCGTCCGCCGACCCAACGAGCGCATGGACGACGTCTCCTCCTCGGCGGGCCGCCCGCCACCCAGCGCATATACGGATTTGTCGGAACGGGGTGCCGTCGGCCTTCTCGTCAGAGGGCTGACCTGCTTGCTTGCCTAGTGCCGGCCGGAGTCAGCCATGCTGGAGCTTCAGAGGAAAGAGGGAGGAGACAGGCCTCAGCAGAGGCCCCGGCGCGGTTCGCACATAGGATTCTGGCCGAGTCCAAATCGTCGATCGCCGGTGGCTCCTGCCTGCTCGAGCTCATGAGCGTGGAAAGGGCTATCGACAGGCGGCCTCGGGGCCCGGCGCGGTTCGCACGTAAAAGCCGGGGAACGACCGGTCTTCCTTAGGAGTTCGGACATAACTATTAATCACGAAAGCCGAATCCGCCTTTGCAAGAGCGTCTTCGGATTGAGCGCACCCGCGTCCCGGATGTATCTCGCCATCGCCTCGGCGATCGCAATAGCGGCGGTGCTGATATCGGCGAGCGTGTCCGTCTCCGCTGGGACGAAGGCCACGACGATCACAGGACCGACGACCACGGAGGGATGATACGTGCACGCCAGGACCGTCTTGCTGAGCTTGCTCGTCCTCCTGACCATCGCCTTCGCTTCTCTGGCAGCGATAGAGCGTGGCCAGGTGAGGACGGCGACCACGACCGCGACGGTTGGCTCGACCGTTTTCACGACGATAGTGTCGACGCTCCCGACGACGGTGACCTCGACCACCACAGCGACGATAGTATCGGCGCCCATGACGACGGTGACCACCACGGCGACGGTTGGCTCGACCGTTTCCGCGACGGTGACCTCGACCGTCTCGACGACGCTCGTGTCGACGATCACCAGCACGGTCGTCAGCTCTGAATACGTGAGCACGGGGTCGTCCCCCTTCCCCGAGGAGGTCTACCTCTCCGGGGTCTCGCCGGATGGCCTTCAGTTGGCGGTGCTGGTGAACTCGAGCACGATCCGGCAAGGAGGGGCTCTGTCAGTTCAAATGTCGGTGCTCAACACGCTGGATCGCAGCGTTTCCGCTCAGGTGGCGACGGATGGGCAAATCTCTTCATGGAACGGGTACGACTACCTGTGCGGCATCAACCCGTCCGATTCCCTGGCGGGCTTCGCCGTCTTCGCGGGGCACTGGTCGGCGGGCAACGTCTCGGCGGCCGGAGGCCCGCTGCAGTTGATGGCGTCGGTAACCTGGGAGTGCCCGCTCACGGGATTCCCGAGCGGCGTGACCTTTCTTCCGACCTCGGACATGGCCACCTACTCTTGCGACAGCCCCGGCAACTACGACTGCCCCTCTTCTTCCTCATCCGCGGTGGAGGTCAACGCCACCACGGGCTATTGCGTCCCGGTCCCGTATGAGCAGTTCACGGGGTACGGCTGCGGCACCCAGGGGGACGCCCTGTTCGGCTACTGGGACACCCCCCAGTATCTGTCCCCCCAGAACGCCACTCTCGCCTCTGGAAGCTTCGTGTACTTCCCTCGGGGGGAGTACACCGTCGTGGCGACCGACGACTGGGATCAGTCCGTGTACGCGTACTTCACGGTCACCTAGGCGGAGCCGGCCCGATGCTGATGCCTGTGCCAGTGCAGGAAGGAAGAGCCGACGGGCACCAGCCCGGGCACGAGCAGGATGGCGAACGGGACCCATGAGGAGCCGGGACCAATGCGTGCATAGCTGGGGTACCCGGCAGGGAACCGTCCCCAGGTGAAGACGAGACCCGATATCACCAGTACAAGGCCGCCGGCAAACACGGGAGTGTTCATCCGATGCCTATCGCCTCAAATTCAGATGATTGCATCGACGCCCGCGGTAATTCAGCAAGGATTCTATATGGGCTGAGTCTGGCCGATTCCTGAAGGTGAACCGGTATCGTCCGGAGAACGAAAAACTTCATCGTGATAGGTGCGGTCGTGGCAATCATCATAGTCGCGGTCGCAGCGGCCGACCTCTACCAGTCTAACAATCGAACGGCCGTCTTCCCTTTTCACGTCCAGGTCGGGTATCAGGGGCCCTGGCAGGTGTCCTGGACCTCGTATCGGAGCGGACCGCCGAACCAGATCAGCACGGGCCAGTATTCCGGGACGGTAGATAACTCCAGAGTGATCTCCGTCCAGATGCCCTCGAGCGTCTTCAGACAATACGGCGTATCCCTCTGTGCGCAAGCGCCCAAACTCGACAACTCCAGTGCGACCCTCACCCTGGCACTCTACGAGGGCAACGGTTCTTTCGTTCCCCCCTCTTCCGTCGTCAATAGCACGTCGCTACCGTACGGGAGCGCGACGGTCTGTCGCGGGCTCTACCCATAGCGATAGGTAGGCGCACGACGACTCGCTTGCTCGCCCGCCGCTCGACACGATTAAAGCCACAAGGCCGCGCCTCCCTCCCACCCGGGTGGGTCCTCACCTCCAGCGGCCCGAACGAACCGCGAGGGTGGGAATCAAGAAGCCCCACGCCAACAACAACTGGATTCAGCGCCTCAACCAGACGCTTCGGGAGCGCACTAAGGTTCAGCGCGGATGGAAGAAAGACCATGAGGACCGCTCTCCCCGAGGGACAGCGCATCCAATACAGCTTCGTGAAGTCCCACGCGGCTTTGGCTAGACAGACGCCCGCTCAAGCGGCGGGGGTTGGGGTCCAGTCAAAGTGGCTCGGACTCCTTAAGAACGCGTTGAGCGACTAACGGACACATGAGACAAAGAATAGTCGTTGCGATAGCCATAGTTGCAATCCTATTCGCCTTCTTTGTTCCCATCGTACCAGACAGGGTGGTCACGAATGTATCGATTTGGTGCGAACTGGTGACTGATGCGTGTGCGATGCAGGGCAACGGAAGCAATCAAACCTACAACGGATTCCTTTCGCTAACGGCATATCTTCCCTTCAGGTTTGGCGGAGCATTTTTCTTCGGTCAAGGGTACCACTTCCTCCCGTTCTAACGCCATCACCCGCCGCGGGGCGCTCCTACAAATCACCCAAAGACGGGACAGAGCCGATGGTCGACAGCTTCACGAGATTCACGGGGAAAGGGAAAATCGGGCATGCGCATTGATCGCCACCTGGGCGGCGAGCCTATGGAGCCGTCGGGCATCATTTGGCACAGTCGCTTTCAGGCGTTCATTTCCCCGTACTGTCGCCTCACCCTGGCGCGGTCCGCTTCTCGATCGACGATTACGAATCCGACGAAGATCAGAACGAGGAAGACCATGATACATGCGAAACTCAGGGCCCCCAGCTTCAACGAAGTACCGACGTAGGACAACACCGAATTCGCACTGAGACTGACGGCCCACAACTGTTGAAGCCGAGACGGCCTCCTCATCGTCCGGTCCCCCCTTCGCTTGGCGCCCAGCCATTTACGCATTTCCACCCGTCAGTTCCGCCCTGTCGGTCGAGCGTCCGACCGTTAAATGCCCCCACCTCTTCATGATGTATGCCCGGTCCCACAGCCCTGTTCGCGTTCACGCCGCTCCCGTGGTGCCTGCTGTTCTACCTGGTGGACTACCGGTACGACCCCGGGAGGATTCTCCACCCTCTCCGGGACTCGGATTCTGCCGCGAAGCGGTATGACGCGTGCGTTCATCTGGGTCTGTATCCGAAGTCGATGAAGAGGCCGAGAGGGAACGTCCACGTGTGCTCCATAATGGTGGGGGTCCTCGGCGCGTTCGCCATCTCAATCGCATGGATTGCCATGCCGACCGGGGCGTTCTACGTGCCCGTGGCCTGCCAACTGGTCGCCGCGGCCGTCCTCTTGGCGCTAGTGGAGACGTTCTGGTTGGGTCGACCCCCGTCGCCGCCGTTTCGCGAAAGAATCTCCCTGAGCGTGCGGACGAGATACCTCAGCGGGATGGAATGCGAAGAGCCCGCGCGGGCGCTCGACCCCAGTAGCAGGGGAGGCGGAGCGAGATGAAGAGGAAGAGAAGGCTCGTCCATTTCTTCTACGCGACGGTCAGGGACGGCCACCTGATGTCACGGCCGAAGTACGAGCCCAGGCTCGACTTGGTCCAGCAGCTCGTGTGCGCCGTCGAGAGGCTCGCGCCGAGGTTCGCCTGGATGCAGTTCCTCTTCGTCCGCAGGGACTGCTCACGGGAGCTGTACGGGATGAGGAGATGGATGTCCCGCGCCAAAGGGGAGATGGAGCGGCCGGGGCTGACGCTCACGGGCGACCTCGTCGAGAAGAGCGAGCTCCACGGCACCTTCTACGGCAGGATGGACGAGCGGATCAAGAGGACCGAGGAGATGATCTCGAAAGCCGTCGTCGTGATGGCCGTACAGGGGCTCTGGGTGGGCGAGGAGAGCGCCCAGATCCAGCGCCTTCCCATCTCGCTCTGCCACGACGAGATGGACCGCCTCCAGGCCTTCACGGTCCTCGACTCCAGGATGCTCGTCGAGTTGGTGGAGAGGAGGATGGTCGACGACATGGCGCCCTTCATGCGCGGGTACACGGGCGCGAGGGTGCGGCCGCCGTCTTTCCTGATAACGGCGGACGAGCTGCCGTACTACGTCCACTTCCCCTCCGGGGCCAGGCTGCACGTGATGCGCTCGATCGCCGACTGGTCTGCACACTCCCCGCTCCCACTCGGCTCGGAGATGGGCGAGAGGGAGAAGCCAGAGCGGGTCGAGGCCGCCGAGGTCCTGAGGGTCAAGCCTCCGGGGATTGTGACCCCACTCACCGAGGAGGAGAGCTCGCGCCTCGCCCACCTGGCCTCGACGCAGCGGAGGGGCTTCGAGCTGGTCTACGACGGAGGGAGGACGAGCTTCTACCTCTCGAGCGCCAGGGGAGACATGGCGAGCTACCGCTCGGCCGTCGAGGCAGTCTACGGCACCCTGGAGTGCGAGGCGTGCGACCCCCGGCCGGACTTTTTGCTCGAGATCCCCCGCCTCATGGGGCTGCCCGACCCGCCTTGACCCTGCAGCTCGGCCTCGACGACGCCATCGCGCACACGTGGATAGTGGGCTCCAACACCGCCGGCAAGAGCAACACCCTGCTCTACCGGCTGCGGATGATGGCGGAGGACTACCAGGGCCAAAGGCCCTGCGCGCTGGTCTTCATCGACCCCCACGGGGACGCCGCGATGAGGCTGGCGCGGTCCCTGGGGAGCTGGGAGAGGCTGACCATCCTCGACCCGACCTACGTCTCCTTCGGGCTGAACCCCCTGGAGCTGCCGGAGGGCCTAGGCGGGGGAGAGGAGAGGGCGGCGGCCATCCAGACCCAGATCGGTCAGCTGGAGTCCATCCTCTGGGAGCTGTTCAGGGACAACCTGGAGACGGCCCCGCGTATGCTCACCATCTTCAGGACGGCCCTCTACTACCTCTACGAGACCAGGGACAAGCCCACGTTCAGGGACCTCTTCGCCCTGTTCCTGAACATGCTGCAGATGGACGGGAAGGAGCTGGCCGCCATGCTGAGGCTGGGAGACGTCAGGGACGGGATGATCGCGTCGACCATGGAGGCCATATCCGCGCTGGACAAGGACGCCTTCAGCCCGGGGATCAACCGGATATCGAGCTTCGTGATGCCGTCGGACTCGATCACCTCCAGGACGTTCGGCTCGAGCGCATCGAGGCTGGACTTTGGGCGGATGCTCGAGCCGGGGATGGTGACGATATTCCGCCTGCCGAAGTTCCAGCTGCCTCCCGATTTCACGAAGCTGGTCACGGCGTCGGTCGTGATCAGGCTGTTCCTGATCGTCCAGAAGAGGGCGAGGGACCTCGAGAGGGCGGGCGAGGCCCCCGAGGCCCGGACGCCCGTGATCCTGGCGGTGGACGAGTTCCAGAACGTCGCGGGCCTGAGCGTGGTCGAGACCATACTGACCGAGGCGAGGAAGTTCGGGCTCTACCTCTGGATGGCGCACCAGAACCTCGGCCAGCTGGACGAGCAGGTGCTCAACGCCGTGATGGGCAACGCGGGAACGATATTCAGCTTCAGGGTCGGCCCGGACGACGCCCAGAAGCTCGCCAAGGTCATGTACCCTCAGGACGAGCGGCGGCTGGCCGACCACCTGAGCTCCCTGCCCAACCATCGCGTCGTCGTGAGGAGGAACCCCGTCGCCGGGAGCGGGCTCTTCAGGACGTTCGACATCCGGTATCCGAGGCTCCCCGAGCCGGTGCACCCCGAGCGGGAGGTGATGGAGCTCATGAGAGGAAGGATGGAAAGGCTGTACGGCAGGACGCGGCCCGGGGAGCCGGCAAAGGCGAGCGGGGAAGCCCAGGAGAGGACGACGGCGCCACCCTCCTCACCGCTGGTCGACAGGAAGGTCATCGAGAGGATCCTGCGCTATCTCGTGGAGCGGGGATTCACGACCAGGGACGAGGTCGCGCGGAGCTGCGAGACGAACACCAGGTCGGTCTCCCGCGCCCTGGCCCACCTTGCCGCCAACGGCCTGATCGAGAGGCGCGACAAGGGCGAGATCGTGGTCACCGAGGCAGGCCGACGGATGGTGCACGGTTCGACCTAGGTAGAAGGTCGGCCTGGCTACTTCCAGGAGGGCTTCAGCAGCGGCTGCGTGCGCTCTGCTCTGGCGACCAGACCTTCCTCGTCCAGCGTCCACCCCTCCCCGCCTGCATAGAGCTCCGACCACAGCGGGAACTCCAGCGCCTCGCTCCGGCTGAGCATGTAGGAGGCCGACCTGTCTTCGAACGGTTCCATCGCCTTGGCGATGAAACGGTATGCCGGGATTATGTCTTCGATCGGGAAGTGAAACTGCGCGGTGTAATCCATCCCGATCCTCTCGGTCCACAGGAAGGGCACGGACTGGACCGCCTTCCTGAGCTCCAGCAGCTCCCGGCCGGAGGGATCGGAGACCTGCAGCTCCACGGTCACCAGAGAACGGACCCTGCGCCTCCCCTCGGCGTGCGGGTTCACCGCGCCCGGCCACCGGAACCGGTATCCCGTCACAAGCCTCCTCCCTACGACGTGATCCCGGAGGTGCCATTCGAGGGTCCGCCGCTCCATCGGCCACCCGTCCGCTATCCCGGCCATCCGATAGCTCCGGGGAGGGCTCGTGGCCTGCCGCTGCCAGCCGTTGATCGCCTTGAGGTCCTCCGCGTCGTACTCGGCGCGGACCGACGGCCTGATGGGGGCGTTCTGCTCCAGGTCCCTGCGCGAGTCCCAATCGAACTGCCAACCGTAGCCGTCGAGGTCGAGCGCCTCCTGGCTCGTCTTGGGCCTGACGACCATGTCGTCCCTCTGCATGCGCACAATATGGAAGAGGCCCCGCTCCTCCAACCGACCCACCATCATGACGTGCCGGTCATACAGCTCCTCGGGGACGGCGAACGAGACCACGATGTACGCCTGCGGGAGCGTGGTGCCATAGGTCCAGGCGTAGCCGAGCTCACCCATCGCCGAGAAGAAGGTCTTCGCGGCCGGCCGGAAGCGAGGGAAGGGCGCCAGCACCACCGAGTAGACCCTCATCCCAAGCCTTGCGTAGTCCACGACCGGGACCAGGTCGAAGCCCTCGGGGCCGCGCACGTAGTGGTCGACGAAGGACCGGACGCGACCCAGCTTCAGGCCCAGCTGCCTCGCGACGGCCGGGACGCTCGGCCCGACCTCCTCGATGGCCTCCACGATCCGGCAGCAGGTCTCGCGACGGGCGTCGTCCATCACCATCCTCTACTTCGCACCTCCCACCCTCGTCCTCAGGACCAAGTTCTCCATCTCCGTTAAAACGACCGCGGGGTCGAGCTGCCACTCCTTCTCCTCCCTGTCGAAGAGCTGCGAGGGGAACGGGAGCGAGAGCGACCCCGCCGGGTCTGCCGTATAGAGGCGCGCCCTCTCGGGCGCCTCCTGGATGAACCCCCTGAGGTAGTTCAGGGACTCGGTGTAGTGGCCGACCGGCACGTACATCGACGCCCAGTAGTCCGTGCCGAAGGCCTCGTGCCAGAGGAAGGGCACCCTGTTCAGCATCGCCGAGACCTCGAGCTTCTCGGCCCTGGTCGCGTCGCGGACCAGCACGAAGAGCGGGACGTACCCTTGCCGCGGGCCGACCACCATGCCGCCCCTGCGGGGGTCGTGCCTCCGGCTGCCCATCCAGCGGATGCCGTAGGACCTGACCAGCCCTCTCCTAAGGACGTGCTTCGAGTTGTGACCCTGGAGCATCCTGTAGCTCATCCCCAGGCTCGCCGCTATCCCGGCGAGCGAGGCGTTCGCGTCCTGTGAGAGCTCCCGGAGTATGCGGAGGTCCAAGGCGTCATAGTCCGCCCTCCCGGCGCGCCCGTGGGGAGGCGGGGAAGCGGCCCTGCCGGGGAGGCTCGCGGACCAGTCGTAGGACCAGGACCCCTCGTCGAAGTCGAAGTAGCGCGTCATCATCGGCGCCATCCTCAGGCTGTCGAACGACGTCAGGTCGGCGTGGGAGAAGATGCCCAGCGCCTTCAGGTCCTCGAAGAGCGACGCCACCTGCCGCTGGAGGCGGTCTGGCACGAGCAGCTGGAGCAGGCGCTCGCCGGTGGGGGTGACGAGCCAGTGGTCGGTGAGGTAGCAGGTGGCGTTCATCCACCCCATGACCGAGTCGGCATGGGGCGCGAGCCTCCTGTCCATCCGCACGACGGCGAGCAAGCTCCGCATCCCGAGTCTCTCGTAGTCCAGCTGCGCTTCGACAGGTAGCCCCTTACCGAGAATCTGGGTCTTGTAGCGATACCTGACGGTCCCCACGGAGATGTGGACCCGACGGGCTACCTCCTGGAGGTCCGGACCAACCCTGGTTATCGCGTCGGCGATGCGCGCCGTCTCGCCGTTGCGGTCTCTCAAAGGAGGCGCCGGGTCTCTTCCGAACAACCGAGACCAATGGAGGGCCGTTTTGCTATTTAAACGCGGCATGGAGTGGTCTTGTCGACTCGTTTGCATGGGGAAGTTCGGGCTAAATAGGAGGGGACGATCTTGAAGGGTCGTTGACGGCCGCACTCAAGACGGAGCCTCCGGCGGACAGGCGAGATAGGCTGTGGATCGGTTCTATCGTCATAGACTGCACCGACGTGTCTCGAATGATAGAGTTCTGGAGCCAAGCCCTCCACTACGTGCCCCGCGAGCCAGCCACGCCCGACGGCGTCATCCTCAAGGACCCAAAGGGCAAAGGCCCAAACCTCAACCTCAACCTGACCTCCGAAGGCCCCTTGGACGAGTATCGACTCCACCTGGACCTCTACGCGTCGAACCCTCTGGCCGAAGTTGAGCGGCTCATTCGTCTCGGGGCCACCCTAAATCGACCGGCGGAGGCGGGCCACGACTTTGTCACGCTGGCTGATCCAGATGGCAACCTGTTCGACGTGATCGATGTCAACTGGCCTGCCGAATCGAAGGCCTGGTGGTTCGGTCGTCCCCTTGAACGAGATGCGCAACTAAGCTAACAGAATCCACGGATGCCGGGGGCAGAAGCCTCAATCGGCCGGTCGTCCCATCTCTAGGTGGGCTCGGGGTCGGGCTGGGTGGAGGAGGATGCCCCGTCCGCCCGGCCCCGCTGCGACCTGCGCGACGCATTGATCCTCCCTATACCACGCGCGACGTCCCTGTGGGTGCTCACCGGGGCGATCCGCGCTATCGCCCGGGCGCCGTGGTCCGCCCCGACCGCGCCGAGGAGGCCCGCGCTCCCGGCTATTGCCACGTTCTTGATGGCGTGAGGGGCGGCATAGAGGAGCCTCTCTCCCAGGTCCATCGAGTCCATGGACCTCGCGGCGGCCTGGCCCACGCTCTCCGAGCCAGCGCCCGCAGCAGCGGCCGGCGCCATTCCCGCCCTCGAGCCCATCATGCTCCCCAGGCCTCCCATCCCGGCCCCTCCTCCCCCTGCGGCGCCGGCGGCCATGGGAGCCGCCGCGGCCCCCGCCATAGACGCGCCTACGCCGACCCCAACCATCGCGGCCTGCGAGGCCGTCTGGAAGATGGTCCCCGTGAGCGGGGCGAAGACCGTCGGGATGAGGACCGCCGTGAAGAGCGCGGCCGCGGCGACCCAGTTGCTGATCCCGTTCACGTTGGTGCCCGCGAAGATGGTCGCGGACCAGACGGGGCCGCCCGGGGCGTCGGCGAGCACGTAGGCCGCCACCCCTATCGCTATGGAGCTCATCAGCGAGGCGAGGACCAGCCCGTAGAGGGTGTCCTCTACCATCGAGGAGAGCTTCTTGGTGAAGGGGATGAGCTTCAGCGCCAGGGATATGGGGAACGCTATCACCATCACCGTGACGAGCCATATCCTGATTATCCCGAGGAAGAGCGTCATCGTGTAGACGACCAGCGCGACGACGAAGGCGGCGAGGGTCGTGATGGGGGAGACCAGGGCGCCCCAGATGCCGCCGCCCTGCGCCAGGGACATGAGCTTGGCCCAGACCAGGCTGATCTGGGTGCCGTAGAAGGTGAACGGGTGGCCGGGCCCGGAGAGGATAGTCATGTCGAGGTAGTCCGTCAGGAGGGCGACGTTGTTGTAGATTATCGGGAAGAGAATGATGAACAGGATGGCGAGTATGGTGTCGAGGGCGACGTTCTGCCGCTCGTTCCCGCCGAACTGCTTGTTCGTGAGGGCGATGAGAAACCCGGCCCCGGCCAGGACGAGGGCGATGACCAGGACGAGGTCGTAGAAGCCCTGCAGGGGGAGCCCGCACGGCGAGGTCGTCGGGGCGCAGTGGACGGTCGTCCCGAGGGTGGTCTCGTTGAAGAGTGGGAGCTCCATCAGCAGCTGGAACATCTGGTTGCTGCCGCCTGAGACCGAGACCGTGACGCTGGAGTTGGCGAGCAGGCACGAGACGCTGGAACAGCCGGCCTGGGAGTAGGCGGCGACCCAGTAGGTGTACCCGTCGACCTCGGGCTGGCAGAAGCCGGAGCTCACCTGCGGGCCGCCGGTCACGCTGGAATGGGCCTGGCCCGGGAAGGTCAGGGGGTCGGGGCCGAAGTCGCCCTGGGTGAGGGTCAGCGTCTCGGTCTCGGGGTCGTTGGTCCCCTTGTCGTGGCCTTCTATAGTGACAGAGCCACGGAAGAAGACCGGGCCGGAGTAGGACCCCGAGAGCGCCGCCCCGCCGCTCGCCTGATATGAGCCGTGGGACGGGAAGAGCGGTTCGCCGCAGCCGAAGGGCGACACGGCCTTGACGCTGACGTCGGGGGATAGGTTCAGCGAGCCGGGCGTGCTCGCCATCGCTGGCGCGAAGAACGAGGCGAGGAGGATCACGAAGACCGCCAGGCGCGCGCTCCTCCTGTAGCCGGACGCCAAGAGCCTTATGGAGCGATTGGCGGGCATCCGCTAGAAAGGTCGGGGCCTCTTAAAACGGGTCGTACGCGCCGGTGAACGGTAGCCTGCAGTCCAAATCATCATCCTGCAGGACGACTTAGGCGGTCCTCCTTCGTGAGCCACTCTCAACGAATCGTCCTCAGGATCGGGGATGCGAGGAGATTTGGGCTATCGCCAGACTCGCCGCGTCGCGATCGACCAGGCGAGGACGAGCATGAGCGCTCCGATGGCGTAAATTGGGGCGATGTCAAGGTAGAACAGGGGCGACGGCGAGGGTCCCGCCTGCTGCTGGGGTTGCTGCGCCTGCGCGTAGCCGAACGTGTCGAGCACCGCCGGGGTGCTGGAGCCCGCGAAGAAGTAATAGACGCCCTGCGGTAGGTCCACCGTCGAGTTCCCGGACGGGCCATAGTACCTGTCGACCCAGGCCGTCGGCGCCCCGGTGAAGTTGGACCCGGCCATCAGCGACGACGGATGCTGGACCCCCAGCGCCTGGTACTGTGTCTCGTTCAGCACGTAGATGTAGACGGGGCCGGAGGCCGACCACGAGATGCTGAACGGGGCGCCCGTGGGGCTGAAGCCTGTCAGCGACACCGTCGCGTTCTGGGGGATGACCTGGCTCGAGACCGAGGCCCGCTCGCTGGTCGAGGTGTAGGTGGGCCCGGCAGCGGCGAGCACCCCTAGGGTGAGGCTCACGATGAGAAGGCTGCCTATCAGCACGAGCACGACCACGGTCGTCACCTTCAGCGCCGAGAGGCTCTTCTTCTCCACGGGTGCCCTCTCCGGGAAGGTCCTGAGCAGGCTCACGGCGAGCTGCCCCCTCTCGGTGAGGCGGTACCTGCCCTCGCCGTCCTTCGAGACGAGGTCCCCCAGCGCCTTGAGGTGATAGTTGAGCCTGCCCGTGTTGGTAATCTGCAGCAGCGTCATCATCTCCGTGTAGCTCAGCGCCTGCTTCTCCGCGACGAGCTCCAGGATGCTCCGTCGTGTCGTGTCGCTCAGGATCTTGTGCAGCGACGACCAGTCTACGTCGTCCAAGGCGACCGCTTCATCGACGGCCGGGTCCGGATTTCAAGCTTCTTGATAAGAGCGGTTATCGTGAGGTTATCAGGTCCGTCGCGTATCAACTGATGCCTCCGTCCTCAACCGGACGCCGAGCCGGCGGGCGGCTCACGCCCGAACAGCGAGCACCAATTCACGCCGCTCACGGGGCCAACCCATAGGCGCCGGCTGTCCCGAGCGTGATGGTCGTGACCGCTCCCGAGGCGAGGTTCAGGCCGAAGATCGTCGAGGAGCCCGGGCCATACGAGCCGTAGAGCATCCCATCCTTGGGGTCGAGCGCAATGTCGTTGAGCGGCATGTTCGGCGGGAAGGTCTGCGAGACGACGGCGTTCGAGCTCCCGCTGACGACGAGCAGCCCCGCGGTGCCGTTCTGCGGGTTGGTGAGCTCCGTGGCGTAGACGTCCCCGTTCGCTGGGTCGTAGACGAAGGAGGGCTGCTCCTCGACGAGGGCCTCGGCCAGGCCGGGCGCCGGGATTGTGGCGACGACGGAGTCTGTCACGGTGCTGAAGGCGGTGAGGTTACCGCCGACCGAGTTCATCTCTGGACCGTTGTAGAAGTAGAGGTCCTTGTTGAACTGGTCGTAGAGGACGAAGCGGCCGAGATATCCGTGCGAGGGCCCGACCTGCTCGAAGGTCGTCGCGTTCAGCGCGACCACGTCCGGCCCGGAGTGCCCGTAGAGCAGACCGTCGTCAGGATCGTAGAAGAAGAGTATGGCGGACGTCGGGACCGCCTCGACGATCCTGTCGGTGTCGGCGTTGATCGCGTACGTTGTGGCGTTGTAGGTCGCGCCTTCATAGTCCTGTATCAGCAGCTCGTTGGTCTTCGGGTCCAGTATGCCTGAATATACCCCGCTCATGCCAGTGATGTTCGCGACTATCGTGTTCGTGGTCCCGTTTATCACGGCTACGATGCTGTCGACGAAGTCGATGCCGAAGATCTTCCCGTTGGCGGGATCGTAGACCATGGACTGGAGGGATTGGTCAGACTCGCTCGTGACGAGCTCGCCCACGATGAAGTTGGTCGAGGTGTCGATGGCGAAGATCTCAGGGGAATTCTGGGCGCCGACGTACAGCTCGTGGTTCCCGGGGTCGTAGAGGTAGAACGTCAGGTCCCCTATCATGTCGGGGAGCGAGACCGTGGCCACGACCCTGCTCGTCGAGCCGTTGACCACGGAGACGGCGTCGACGCCCGAGTCCGCGACGTAGAGGAGGCCGTTGTCGCTGTCGAAGAAGCTTGCACCAGCACCGGCCTGCCCGCCGGTAGCCTTCCCTCCGATGACCTGCAGGAAGACGCTGGACACCGGGGAGAGCAGGGAGCCGTTGAACGACGCGATGTAGAGCTTGACGAGATACGACCCGTTCAAGGACGGGAAGAGAAGGACAGAGGAGAGTTGGGAGCCGCTGTCGCCGGCTTCGACCTCCTTGGAGACCGTGCTGTACCCGCTCTGAGAGTACGAGCGCACCATCGGGCAGCAGACTACCTCGTTGGGGAAGCCGTAGGGATTCCCGGTCTGAGCCGGGTAGGCCGTCCCGACGACGGTCACCGAGGTGGCGTCAGGAAGCTCGCTGCGGAAGGTCGCGTTGACCGCTGCCGCGAGCCCGGCGGACGCGACGCTCGCCTGGACGAGCTGGAACGACCGACTGGCGGGACTTGCGAAGGGAGGGGACGAGAAGGTGCCCTGGGGCACCACCTGGAAGTAGCCTAGCGCCTTCTGCCCCCACGCGTCGAACGCGACAACCGTGTACGTCCCCGGAGGGAAGGTGCGCAGGGTGTAGCTCTGACCGGAGCCCACCCAGTACCCCTGCAGGGTGGAGGTCTCGTTGACCGGGCCGGTGGTGTTCTTCGGGCCCTGGTCGGCCTGGACGGCCGCGACGTCGCTGTCGGGGGAGAAGGTGTACGTGAAGGTGAAGACCTCCGGGCATGTGTAGGTCAGGCCGGGGTCATAGAGCAGAAGCGCCTTGGCGGCGGACAGGTTGGCGGCCGAATACGATCCCTGGTAGACCTCCACGCCTGTGGCTTGGCCCTGTTCGCAGGGTCCGTTCGCGGGATTATCCATAGACGTCGCATTCGCAACTACCACCGTGGAGAGCACGTCGTAGACCTGCGCGACCACGCTGACGTTGCTGCCCTGCGGCCCGTTCGTGGGCCAGATGGTCGCGGCCAGCTGGAGGCCGTTCGTCGTGTTCGAGCGGATAAGGTCGGTAGTGCTCGTGGTGGTCGTCGTCGAGCCCGAGGAGGTTGTGGAGGTGGTGAAGGCAGTCGTGCTGTAACTACTGGTTCCGGAACTGCTGGTTGTTGTCTCGGAGCTGGTCGACTGGGTCGAAGTCTGGTGCGAAGGCAGCAGGACTATTGCGGCGGCCGCGACCAGCAATGCGACCACCAGCACGGTGACGATTACTCCAGCGCCGGCCATCCCTTTGGCACGCATGCATTGTCAGCCGTTCAGACTGCGATTTCTGATTAATAGTTATGCCCGAACGCTTGTGAACACGACATCCAAGGCCTCATTCTCACTATAGTGCCATAGGAAGACAAGCCACACCAGTGCAAGTCGTTCACTGAGCGACTATGGTTCCCCAGTAGCCGCCGGTTATCTCTCCGATTCCCATTATCGTCATTGCGCAGCTGTAGTTCATCCCGCTGGTTATCGGGGAGCCAAAGTAGAATGAGAACGTCTCCTCTTCCTCGGACCCGTTGCTTGGTTTCATATAGATGGTCGAGATGGGGGCGCAGGACGTCCGGCTCCGGCATTGGTAGGCGGCTATCGACGTCCCATTGGACGACGTGGCGGTTAGGAAGACCGGGATTGGGATGTCTGGCCCATCGTACACGAAGGTCACGTTGACGTGGGCGGTGCCCTGGGAGGAGGGCGTGGTAGCCGTCCCAGCGTAGATCGTCGCGGTCGACGCGACTGGCGCGGCGGGCGTGACCGTCGGGCGCGATTCGAGACCCTGTATCTGGTTGTATTCCACCGCAGACACCACAGCGAGAATTATGAGGACCACGACCAGGGTGGCGAGGACGGCCGTCAGGTGCGGCACGCGGACCGGGTGAGACGGTGGCAAGCCGCCTTGACCTTTGCTCGCCTCGACGATCCGGAGGGCCTCCTTGCCTTCGTCCGTCAGGGCGTAGCTCCCCTCGATGTTGAGCCTGACGAGGTCCTTCATCTTCCCAAGGTGGAATGCCAGGAGACCGTTGCTCTCGATGCCAACCGCCCTCTTTAGCTCCGTGAACCCCAGGGGCGTCTCCCTTAGCACCTGGAGAATCCGCATCCTGGTGGGATGACCGAGGGCCTCGAAGACCTCGGCCCGGGAGGAGTTGAACGAATCGCTCTGATCTTCGGTCACAGCCTTCACCGTTCACTTGGAACGATGAATTGGTTCGGATATAATGCCTCGGTCGTTGACCTGGATCTGATGCCGCCATTGGGAGGTCAACGACCGTTGACCGCATGGACACTAGGATGCATTCAAACCGTCCCTCGAGTGAGCTGAAAAAGAGCGGGCGGGGAGGACGGTGCCTGCCTCAGTCCTCCCTGCTCTGCAGGAGGCCGCCGACCAGCCTTATCCCCTCGATGATGGCCACGATCGCCACGACGAAGAGGAGCGCCCCGTTCAGCACGCCGAGCAGGATCGTCGGGAGGCTCGGGCCAGCGGGGAGCCAGAAGCTGCTGATGCCGTTGGCGGTGCAGGCCGCGGCCGTGCACGCGGATATGCCGTAGGCGACCGCTGGCAGGCTCGCCGCTCCGGCCGAGGACGCGATGAGGTACAGGAAGAACTGGACGACGAGCGGGGCCGCGAGCGCGACGAGGAGGACGATTATCTTCTCGCGCGTCTGGGCGAGGGACGAAGCACTTCGGTTGCTCATGACACGGAAGGGATTGCCGACTTAAAACAGCGAACCGTTAGTCTAGGGCACTGCCGTTTTGGCTTCGGGCTTCACCAACGAGAGGGTCAAAAGAGCGACCCCGGTAACCAGGACGGCGAGCCCCGCAACAATGGCGTAGAGCGCGTCGATGGAGTCGTAGTGCAGCGTCAGGTTCGCACCTACGCTCGCATTGCTCACATTCGGATAGTCGTCGTTGACGAACACCACCTGATATCCCGCACTTGCAGGCGGGACGAAGGAGAACTGACCGTCTATCGATTGTGAGCTCACGACGGTCGAGTTCACGTGCACCATTGAAAACGCCGAGCGCATCCCCGGGTTCCCCTCCCAAGAGTTCCAGCTGGTGTCGTTGACCAAGTAGAAATCGACGCAGCATCCGGGCCCACCGACCCCGCCCGTGACCTTTGCATCGTACTTGCCGTCAAGATTGACGCTGGACGTGTCGTAGCTGCTGGCACTGATGCCGTTGGGCTGGATCGAGCTCCGGTCGAACAGGACGACCTGGCCTCGGAGTTGGCTGTAGGAATACGAGGCGACTGCCAGCCCCATCAATATGAGAAGACCCGCAACGGCAAGCCTGGCCCTCCTGGTCGCCAAGGCGACTCGGCCTTATCGCAATGCTATTTACGCCTCTTGTATCCATGGGACGATTATCTGAAGTCTGGTCGAGTCAATGAAGCCGCAAAGACGGGGCGACGCCTCTCCGACCACCCCGGGCTCGTTTTAAGCCTCGATTCGCCTCTGCGGTGAATGTCCCAGTCGATCTGGTGGCCCGACGAGCTCTGGTGGGAGAGGAAGGTCGTCCCGCTCGGATTCGTAAGCTTCTCCGTGCGACAGCTCGCGACAATCCTGGGAGGGGCGCTCTCCGGGCTCCTCGCATCCCGCTGGTTCGCGTTCCCCATCGACGGGGTGAGCTTCGGCGGGAGGGCGCTCGTCTTCCTCCTCTTCGTGGGCCTCGGCTACACGGTCGCGGTCAAGCGCGTCAAGATGCTCCCGCTCGAGGTGCAGGCCTTCTACGTGCTCAGGAAGAGGGGTTCGGAGAGGCTTCGGGAGAGGCTCGCTCCCCTACCCATGTTTCGCCGGTTCGTGAAGGCCCGCGCGGACCCCGTGGCTCCCGCGCCCCGCCCGGTCCAGGAGATGACGGTCGAAGACTTCAACGACCCGGTCCCGTTCGCGATAGCGTCGAGGGTGGGGCGCCTCGAGGAGAGGTCCAGGGTCTCCCTGTTTCTCGACGAGGACCGCAGGGCCGACGCGACGGTCACGCCCGAGAAGCCCGGCTATCGCCTGCTCTACCGTCCCCGCCCGGAGGACGTCGGGGTCCACCGCCTCACCGCGAGGCTCGAGGCGACGGGGGAGGTCCTCGTCTCGTTGGAGCTCCGCATCGGGACGACGACGAAGCAGGTCGAGGCGACCCGCGCCCCTGTGGCCGGTGGATAGCAGATGCTCATCCCCCGAAGGGCCCCTGCGCCCCCGCCTCCGTCCTGCGTTTACGAGTTGAGGTCCATCAACCTCGAGACCCTCTCCGAGGGGGACCGGGCCGTCGTCCTCGACAGGTTCGCCGGCTTCCTCAACTCGCTGACCGAACCGATAGCGTTCCAGGTCGTGGACGACGAGAGGGAGATGGAGGCGCTCGGGGCGATATTCAGGACGCCCTACAAGCGGTTCTTCCTCGAGTCCCCGACCCAGATCGACTCGCTCGTCGGCGCGCTCGGCACGAGGTTCGTCAGGGTGCACGAGTCGCCCTCGGTGGAGGTCGGGCTCGCGGGGCCGAGGCACGTGGTCGACCGCGAAGGCTGGTGCGTCCAGGTCCACAACCTGACCAGGCTCGGGGGCAACCTCTCCCCGGGGTTCCTCACGAAGCTCTACGACCTGGTCCACGCCCTTAGGATCGACATCGAGCCGGTCGAGGTATACCGGGCGAAGAGCCTCGCCAAGTCGCACGCCGTCTCGGTGGGCTCCAGGCTCATCCTCAGGCAGAGCGAGGGCAGGACCGTGGACCAGGAGGAGCAGTCCGAGTTCGAGAACGCCAGCAGCGCGTTCCGGCTGATCGGGGAGGGGAAGCAGCGGCTCTTCAGGACGCGGATCAACCTGGTCCTTCGGGCCAGGACCCCGGGCGACCTCAGGGAGGAGAGGACGAAGCTCAAGCGGGAGGTCGGGAGGCTGCTCCTGCAGACGGACGCCCCGAGCTACCTGCAGGAGGCGCTCCTGGCCGGGGAGGGGTCGAGCTTCACGACCGGGAGGCGGTTCTACGTCACGACCTCCGGGGCCCTCACCCTCTTCCCCTTCTCCGGGCTCGACGTGGTCGACCCCGACGGGACCTACCTCGGCCAGAACTGGCAGACGCACAACGCAATCTTGTACGACCTCTTCGAGAAGGAGAGCTACGACATCTCCATCATGGGGATGAAGGGATTCGGCAAGAGCACCTTCATCAAGACGTACCTCGCCCGGCTGCTCGCCCAGGACGAGGAGATGATGGTCTTCCTCTTCGACAGCATCGTGAGGCCGGAGTATGCGGTCGGGCCGGACGGCAGCTATGGTAGCTCGTTCGCCGGGATGACGGGGTGCAGGGTGCACAGGTTCGACAGGGAGCGCGGGGCCGGGCTCGACCCCTTCGCCGTCTTCCCGACAAAGAGGACCGCGGCGAACTTCCTGGCGAGCGTGGCCAAGGTGGAGGACGACCCCGACCTGCTCGCCGATTTGTACCTCGCCGCCGAGAGGGCCTCGAACGTCACGGAGCTCGTCGGGCTGGCCACGGGGGACCTGCGGAAGCGCCTGGACGCGAACCTGCCCCCGTACCGCTTCCTCTTCGAGGGCTCGATGGAGATATTCCCGAGGATGGTCTTCGTGCTCTACGACCTGCCGCCCGGGGAGCTGAGGGACGCGGCGGCCTTCCTAGCGCTCTCGGCGGTCTGGAAGACCATACAGGAGACTGACAAGGTTCCCATATCGAGGAAGAAGGCGATAGTGGTGGACGAGGGGTGGTCGCTGGTCGAGATCAACCCTCGCACCGGGAGGCCGTACTTCCCGCTCGCGGTCGAGTATGTGCCGGAGATATCGAGGACTGGGAGGCATTACAACACAGCCTTCGTGATAGCTACGCAGCTCGTCTCCGACCTGATGGGGAGGGGAGGGGTCTACGGCCCCGGCCGGGTCATCATCGAGAACTGCGCCACGAAGGTCATCCTGAAGCAGGACCAGGCGGCGACGCAGGTCCTGAAGGAGGCGTTCGACCTCAGCGACAAGGAGGAGAAGTTCATCGTGAACGCGAAGGTCGGGGAGGGGATACTGGTGACGCCGGAGGGGCGCATCCCGTTCTACAACTTCCTCAGCGACGAGGAGAGGAGGCTGTTCACGACGAGGCCGAAGTCACTGCCTGAATTTGTCTTGTAGAGTGTACCGTCTTGACAGTCTCTCGTAGACGATGATGCCTACACCGGCCGCCGCCACAACGAGCCCCGCATACGTGGGCACGTAATAGCCATCCAGATTGCAAGTCGCAGCCCCCAGGAACGGGCTAAAGCACTGGGTCTGGGTCAGGGCCAGGAACGACCCGATGGACACTATCAGTGCAAGCGACACCGTCGTCCATACGACATCCACGAGGAGGTCGGAGCGCGCGTTCGGAGTCCTCCACCTCTGAAGAACGCCAAGACAGGCAAAGAGACCGCCTCCAAAGACCCCCAGGCCTCCGAAATAGATCAGAGCCAGGTTCAGCGGGATGGCGGGCTCATAATATTTCAGGACGAAAGAGGCTGCTCCGAACGCGAGGAGTACCAGGCTCAGCCGGGAGAAGTTCATCGTTCAGCCTTCGCAATATTGCGAATCTTCGCATCCTAAATGCCTTAGCCCGAACGGTTTGTACGACCTCGAACGCGATCTGGGACGACCCGGCCCGGCCCGCTGACGAGCCTCAACGGAATCCCCGGCCCCCTGATGCGGCCGCCTTATCATTCCCGAAGTCTTCCTCCAGTAGAGGCCGACAACAAGCCGAAAAAAGTCATAGAAGGTAATCTTTCGTCCGGCCTCGGATGCCTGCATCCCGCTAACCATCTGCCTCAACCGCAGCTCAGCCCGGGGCCTCCCCCGCAGAGCATGCCCGGACCGCTCGTTTCATATGCGAATATCTTGGCCACCATCTGAGTCGAGTTAGCACCAACCCACGCCCCTATGACCAGGCCGTAGGTGGAGTTTGTGACGATGTATTCGTAGACGTCGTAGCTCGTCCCGTTCACCGTCACCCCTCCCTGGCTGAAGTCATACGGATTCCCCTGTGATGGGTACATGGAGAGATATGGTCGGAGGTCCGACGGCGTGTAGCCGTTGGACGACAGCCACGAGCTGATCGCGGGTAGCGCCAGTACGCTGGAGTTCGATGCGTAGTTCTGGAACGGGAAGGAATTGTCCTGCCAGAGGAGCCCTCCAATCATCATACCTGAGTAGCCCTGGCCGTTCAAGACTCCACCGTTCGGTGTGGAAACCTGTTGTGCCGGCCGAATCTGGGGGGATGCTTGGGCGTTGAGTCCGGCGGCGACCACCAGCAGGCTGAGTGCGATAGCTGCGATTATCGAGGAAGACGCCTTCGAATGAGTAGACGACAAACCGAGCAAGTGTGACCCCGTCTTGGCTTAAGGTTCCTTCCGACCATTCGGAATAAGGTATAAATCGACTGAGCCGTCCTCTTGTTTCGTGTCGCGGGCTACAATACTGCTTGGAATTGCTGTGGCGCTCGCGATAGCCAACACCTTCCTTCTGGGCCTCCATCTGGCGATTCCAGACTTGACGAATACCGCCTCGCCAGGTCCGTCCGTTGGGAGCAGTGGAACGGAATACGCTATTTCTGGTGCCATCGCGAGCATGGCTGCCCCGTCCCACTCGGCGTTCCAGTTTCTCCTCGGCAATTCTCCGGCCCTGTCGGCGACGAGTTGGGCCCTGGTGGGGGGCGTGTGGATATGGCGAGGTAGAACAAAGTCGCGCTGGGAGGGGCTCGGTTTTGATTCGGGCACATTCGACCTCTTCATCAAGATGAAGGGGGCCAAGACTAGATTGAATCTGCTGGACGCTCTCTCGATGCCCAAGGACAGGCTGCAGCTCGCTCAGGAACTCGGTCTCGACTGGAAGGCCATCGACTACCACATCGTCCTGCTCAACAAATACGGGCTGGTGCATGAGGATCAAGCTTACGGGAGGGTGAAGATGTATCGCCTCACGACGCTTGGAGAGACCCTGCTTCAGTTGCTGAAGGAGTTCAATCGCGAGATCGACAGTGGCATAGGATTAGCCAGCACGCAGTCGCCGAAGGCGCTGGTCAGATGACATGAGGCGGCCGTTCCAGGCGCTGACGATTGGGTTCGCAGTCGTCGCCGTGCTGGCCCTGGTCCTCGTCCCGATGCTGCCGTACAATCCCAATATGAGCTATGGACCGTGCTGCAGTGGAGTCAGTGGTCAATCAATCACATTCAAGTATCTCGGATACGGCTTCCTCTCATTCTGGTCTTCCTCCACCGTCAGCGTGGAGTCGACGAATCACTACTACGAATGGTGCCATAACACAGGCGGCGGCTTTTCCTGCCGTAATGGTTTCTCACTTGGATAGCCTCTACCGGTACTCGCATCTCCTCTTCCAGACTCGCTCAATCGGCCTAATGCTTTGGGAGCGGCGTTCCCGTGCCCGTTTCAAATGTAATCCTCCCGTCATTACGCCGTCCTAGGTCGATGTCTCGCTATCTGTCCAAGAAAATAGATGCCGGCAACCAGGACGCCGAAGAAGGTCATGAGGAAGTATTCTTCGTTCGGAGATGGAGGCAGATGCGCGACGTTGTCGTAGGTCTGGAAGACGCTGCTCACCCCCCAGGAGTTGGTCATCCCGAACTGGTAGGTCCCGTTCGCGCTCATCGGGAACGACAGCTCATAGAATCCATAGTATCCTGAAGGAGAGGGCGGCTGCGTGTTCGGGATCAGCGAGTCGTTGACTATCAGGTCCCCGTCCGGATCTTTCACCCAGAGGCTCGCCACCCCACCCGTCTGCGGCCCCAAGAGGACCGTCGCCTGGAAGTCCGTCTGCTCGTCCTGCACGTCCAGCAGCTTCGCCCCGCCCCCCGCCAGGTTCGCGTCGATTGTGCTGTTGCCTCCGTAGATGAACCCGTAGAAGCCGCTCAGGTTCCCCGGCTCGTAGGTGACGGGCGAGATGAAGCTCGGGGAGCTCTCGTTGTAGTCCCAGGCGAGGTAGGGGTTGCTCGTGGCAGCGAGGCTGAGGTTGAGGGGAAGGGCGACCAGCTGCCTCGTCTGGTCCAGGTAGTAGCCGTCCACGCTCGGGAACGGGAGCGATGGGACCAGCGACCGGTCTACGAGGAAGGACGAGAAGGCGTCGGGGACGGTGTACGAGTAGTTTCCCGACTGGCCTGACACGGTGATGTAGAGGTAGGGCATCTGCGTCTCGTTGGCCATGGCGAGGTTGGTGTCGTTGAGGAGGAAGACCCACCTCCCCACCGAAGCGGACACGGGTTTGAGGCTCATGACGTTAGAGTAGGCGGGGAAGAGGTCGTCCTCAAAGTCCCGCGTGATTTGGGGAGAGGGGCCGAAGGTCCGGTCCAGCGACGAGAGCAGGTGCGGGTCGAGCGGGTCCGGCGTCACCAGGGAGACGTTGACCGAGTCCGAGGGGTCGAGGCCCGAGGGCCTGTAGGTGAAGACGGTGACGTAACCGCTGTAGTAGACGGGCTGGTAGAGGTACGATGTGTTGAAGAGCACATAGTTGCTGCCGGCGAAGCTCTTCGAGAGGGCCAGCTCGGTGACGTTGAAGTATTCCAGGCCGTTGTCGGTGTAGCTCTCGATGTTGGGCACGCTCGACGTGAAGTAGAACTTCTCGATCCTCTGGGAGAAGGTGAGGACGGGGTAGGTCGCGTTCGTCGTCTTCGTGCCGAGGTCGACCGAGGTCTGGTCCCAGAATGAGAGGTCGTGGCCGACGTCGCTCGAAGCGGGGGTCACGTTCACGCCCCAGACCGTCGTCGCAAAGTCGAAGGCGTTGATCAGCGCCCTCTCGCGGGTGTCGTTGACCGCCGCGATGGGCGCGGTGTTCGCGTCTCCCCCGTAGGAGTAGCCGGGGTCGTTCCCGTCGTAGTGGACGAGGGTGACGAAGGGCCGCTCGTAGGCGGACGAGTTCCGGGAGTTGTAGTCGGTGTACGTGAAGTAGGTGAAGTAGGGGGCGTAGTCGACCACGGCGAAGGGCTGACCCTGAGACTTCGAGCCGAGCGGGGCGTCCTGGTAGTCGAAGGCCCTCGCAGCCAGGGTGACCGACGAGGTCCCGGTCCGGTTGACAACGGTGAAGAGGAAGTAGCCCGTCGAGGTGGAGTTCTGGTATGCGGTGAGCGTGGCGAAGGCGGGGTCGAACTGCGGCTCGACGGCGACCTGGATGTCCGGGCGCTGCTGCATGAAGGGGAAGCCGTAGGTGTAGTTGACGAAGAACTCGTCGCCGTGATAGAATGAGCCGTCCGGGTTTCGGAGGACTTGGTGGAGAGAGTCGGTGATGTTGCCGAACTCCGTCTGGAAAGACAGATCGAACGCCCGGGTCTCCACGGACTCGCTGGTCGAGAGCGTGGAGTAGAGGGTGACCGGGGAGTTGCCTGCCCTCTCGACCATGGCGAACGTGGCCGTGACCGTCACCGAATATGTCCCCGAGACGTTCCCGACGACCTGGAACGACCCTCCGCCGAGGGCCGCGAGCACGGAGCCGTCGTAGGACCACGAGAGCGAGTAAGACGTCGTGTTGGCGCCGAGCGAGACCGCGGGGGTCACGACGAACTCGTCGCCGAGGTAGAGGGAGCGGTCCGGATTCGAGCTGATGTAGCTTATCGATGAGGAGATGCAGTTTCCGTACGCGTCGCAGGGGTCGCTGCCGACAGCGCGGGATTGAGGCACGAACACCACTGAGAGGGCCGCCGCCGCCAACGCCACCAAAACGAGCGCTGCGAGCTTCACCCTCGATCATGGCGAGAGGGACGCACGGGCTAAAACGGGACAGGTGGATGACGGAGGAGGGACGGTTACTCTGCCGTCCGGCATCGCATCAGGCCTCCTGCCTATCTTCAGGAGATGCACATCGGATAGGTGGTACACGTGAAATCGAGGTACTCGACGTTCATCCCGATCACGCTGACGGAGATGGAGTGGATGGGCTCGAAAGCCCCTCCAGGGGGGATTAGCCTAATCTGGAAGTCGCTGGCGTTGACCTGCGAGGCCGTGTACCCCGACGCGAGGGGGTAGCCCCAGAACACGTCTCCGGCGTTGTCATAGAACCCCGTCGAGCCGGCGGTCGAGGTGACGTTGTAGATGACCGTGAAGGTGCCCGTGTAGTTGGTCAGGGTGACCTGGGAGGGGAACGCGCTCCCCGCGAGGCCGTGGGAGGGCGAGCACTCCAGCCCCGTCCCGTTCTGCGGCGGGAGCCTGTGGCACACCGACACGCCGAAGCCAAAGTCGATGGTCTGATTGTAGAACGAGCTGTTCACCAGCTGGGCGCCGGTCAGGGACCGGTAGGTCACGCACACGTAGGCGTTGGACGGCTCCTTCTGCATGACCAGGACCGGCTTGAAGTATTGGGTGACGCTCTGGCCGGTCGCGTTGGCGGCGGTCGTCTGCCAGCCGGGGTCGACGGTAGCGCCCAATGCGCAGGCCTCGCTGACGGCGAGCTGGTCGTCAATGAACGTGATCTCCGATGAACTGACGCCGTTCGACTGGGTCTGGGTGGTAGTTACGGTAGCCGTCGTCGTCATCGTAGCCGTCGCCGTCGTGGTTGTCGTCTGGGGCGGAGTGCTTCTGCTCTGGATGGATTGGATCTGCGAATTGAGCGTGCCGACCTGCCCATACTCCGCGACCGCCAGCGACGCGAGCGCCAACGTGAGCAGGACGAAGATTCCCAGCACGACGTTCTTGGCGTTCATCTCATGTCGGCGGCTCGCGATAGCCGAGGCCATATACGCCTATCATCATCGAGAAGCAGACCCGAAACACTCCTCGCCCCGTCCATCTCTCCTTCTTCCTTCTTCTTCTCGCCCTTCTTGTTGCCGAACAGCTCCATCGCGAAGATCAGGAAGATCATCGCGGCTACGAGGGCGTAGTTGAACGGGGGCGGGAACGCCTCTGAGATGTCGCCCAGGTAGGGGAGCGCGACGACCACCATGCCCCTGACGCAGTTTGCCTGGACCGGAGGCCATTCATAGTACGGCGGTCCCTCGTCCGGGTACTGGTTCGTGAACCGGTTGTCCCCCTGGGTTATCAGCCCCTCGCTCGTGACGTTGACCACCCTGTGCACGATGATCTCGCTCCCGCAGCCTCCGTACGGGTCGGGGCGCGCGAAGACGATGACGTCTCCGACGTGGATGCTGCTGTACGGGACCGCCTGGACGACGACGAGGTCGCCGACCTCGAGCGTGGGCCTCATGCTCGGCGTGGGGTACACGTCGTAGACCTGTATGCCGCCTATCCGGTCGTTGACGACGAACGCGACCCCAGCGATGACGACCAGGACGAGCGCCGTGTACGCCAACGCCCGGCTCGCCTTCGGGGGAGAGCTCAAGGGTCTGAGGCTCATTCGTGTCCCTTATCAAGCGCTATGCATTGCAAGGCGCTCCCGTTCGGCAAGACGGCCCATTCACGGGCGACGGCTCGGCCGCCCATGACACGATCAAACTGAGTCTCATGGGCGTCGTGGATCACCTGGGCTATACAGTACTGGCTGGTCGCCAGCCTCACGCCGCCGTACTGGAGGTATTCCAGCGCGAGAGACTGGTAGAGGTGCGGGCACACCGGGCCAGCGCCAGACATCGGCATATACCCCAGGCCATGCGAAGGACGGTCGTAGACGACGGGGGCGAAAAGGCCGAACAGGCCGACAGCCAGCGCAAGGACGACCACAATCGGCCGACCTACGTCGCCCCATCTTCGCCATCATGGGTCCCCAGCGAGGAGCACTGCCAGACGGCTTCTACGCCTTCTTCGAGCCCGGGAAACACGAGCGACCCGCTTCTGCCCTCTGCCCGGCCGAAGACCTTGGATTTCTCAGCCGAACCATGAGGTTTCTCCTTGGACATTAGGATTAGGCTTAAATTCGGACGCCTCCATCTCTGGGCCCATGACCGTAGACGACAAAGTCAGGTATGGGATGATGGCGGTTTCGGGCGCGACCCTCGTGGTTGCGGCGCTGGGGATGCACATCGGCCCGCTGGCCGAGGCTGTCGGCGGTGCTGGGTTCTAAGCAGTCCCGGCACCGTTCTTAACCTTCAGCACTAGGTTCTCGAACCGCGCTAGGGTGGGCCCTGGCTCAAAGGTCCACTTCTTGTCACCGTTGTTCCAAAGGTTATAGGGCACCGCGAATACGACCGAGTTCTTCTGATCGATGAAGTAATGGCTCGCCCTTCTCGCAAAAGGGTGCATCACCTCGCGGAGATACTCGAGCGCCTCTATCATGGATTCGAGGGGGAACGCGAATTGCGCGAAATAGTCCTTGCCGACGGTTTCGCTCCATAGGAAGGGGGTCTGGTGTGCCTTCCCGGTGAGCTGGAGGGTCTCGTTTGGGGTGACCTCTCGGACGACAAGTTCGAGCATGAGGTACCTGTGCTGGCGGTGCTCCGGCTTGTCAAGCGACTGATTGTACTTCGTTCCGGGCCATCGGACCGAGTATCCGTCTATGAGGCCCTGCCTGACGATGTGGTGCTGATAGTGCCAATTCATCGTCTTGTAGTTCAGTTCGAAGTGCTTGGAGTTGATCGCCGCGTTGACCTCCTTCAATGACTTTGTGGCATCCCGCTGAAGCTCCTTGAGTATCAATAGGTCGATCTTGTCGAATCGTGCTCTCTTGGTGGGCGGTGGTTGCATCTCATCCTGTTCGATGGGGACGGGAGACTTCCAGTCGTAGTCCCACCTCCTCTCGTCAAAGTCGTAGAAGTCCCCACGCATTGGGGCCCTCCTGAACCGGTCGAACTCGTAGAGCTCTGTCGACTCGAAGAGGCCCATCTCGGTGAGCCTGAGGATGAACGACTTGTAGTCTTCGACGAACTCCTCCGGCACCGTCGCGACGAGCATGTAAAAGTCATCCGGGATCGCCAGCTCGAACGCCACCGCGTAGCTGAGGTCGCTCATGGCCCAGAAGACCGGCTGTATGTGAGGGACGAAGAGCTCGGGCACCCGCACCTTGGCCGCGACCCGCCTCAACCCGAGCGCGGCCTCGTTGGGTATCGCCTGGACCACCATCCCCGATTTGATGATCTTCTCCTTGTACCAGTACCGCAGCGTCTCGGGGTGGGTGCCCGTCAGCTTGGAGATGCGGTCGATGTCTGGACCTACCTTCGTGAGAAGCCGGACCATGGACGCTATCCCGCGTCCACGGTCGGTGCCCTTCTTCTCGTTCGAATCCAGCGGCGACCGTCAGAGTTAATGGGATGTTTGTTATTTAAAATTATGTGAGTTCTGATGCGCTCCTTTATTAGACGATGTCACAGATTGACACCGTCGCGTCACGGTGTCAGAAGCTGACGCCTAATTCGCTCTCGCAGATTGCCTCGCGCTCGCCGCGACCTTCGTCCTCTCGAGGATTCTCATCGCCACCTCCTGTGCCTGCCGGTCGGTGTAGGATTGTCCAAGCGCCACGCGCAGGAGGAAGTCGGTCACCCCGTCGAGCTCGTCGATCCCGTAGCTGATCTTCCGCACCTTATCCACGACAGTCGATCCCAGGTCGTATGCCCCGTCGCTCTTGGTCGCCGCGCCGCAGTCGAGCAGCCTCTTCAGCCTTCTCATCACCTGGCGCTTCGGGTAGCCGAGGCGCTGCAGGTGCGCAGGCTTGAGGTTCCCGCGCTTCACGAGGATGGACAGCAGGATGACCGCGTCCACCTCGACGTGGTCCTGGGGCGCCTTCTGTTTGGCTCGGACCATCGGCGCATCAGCCATCCTCGACCGGCGACAGCTTGCCTCGATGGTACCGGCTCTTCCCCGCCTGGTCGATGTAGACCCAGCCCGGGTCCTCCGTGGCGGGGGCGTCGTCCCACGCGAGGATCCCGCCGGCGTAGATCGCCTCCGGCTCGGCGACGACGGGCTCTTTGTGGGTAGAGATGGCGAGCCGGTCCGGCCCCTTTTGCGAGAAGACGACGGAGAACTCCAGGCCGCAGCTCGGGCATGTCCGGTTGCAGGCGTAGAGGGCGTCTGGGCTGACCGTCTCCTTCTGCGGGTTGCCGTCGCCGTTGGGCACCATGAAGGTGACCTCCGGAGCCTGGCCGGGCCTGACCTGGAAGGGGTTCTGAGCCCCGCAGTGGGGGCAGCCGGCGAGGTATACGTCCTCGGCGAAGACGCGGTGGTTGGGCCGCCAGGGGTCTATGGCCGGTTGGACGGCGAGGGGCCGCTTCCTTCCCGGCGGGTCGAGACGGCCGAGCCTGTCCGCAAGCTCGTCCGGGGGCGCCTCGCTGGGTTGACCGGCTTCCTGCGGCGACGGATGAGAGGGCCCGGCCTCGCTCATCGGCGCGGCGACGTAGCCCGGGAAGGCCTCCGCGAACCACGGGACGTAGTAGGCTATCACGTGGTCCAGGTTCCTGGCCGGTATCTGGCCCGGCGGGACGCGCCTCTGCGCGGCGATGGCCGCGAGCTTGTAGAATGTGGGCCGGTCCTCGAAGTAGGGCAGGAGGTCCTCGAGGTGCGTCAGCCTGAACCGGAAGTCGCTGTGCTTCTCGACCTTGGCCAGCCCCGGGAGTTCGTGCCACAGCCTCTGTCCCAGCTCGATGGAGCGGGTCGCCACCCGGCTGTCCCTGCCCGCCTTGACCGCAAGCTGCCTCGCCCGGGCGTCGCCGAACCGCTCGGCCATGTCCCGCAGGAGGGCGATCTCCTCAAGGAGGGAGAGGTTCTTGCGCTCGTTCCTCCCAGACTCGTTGCTGAGGATCGAGGTGACGTAGATATCCTCCTCGCTGCGCTGCTCGTAGACCAGGGCGTCGTAGGTCGCGGGCGAGCCGGTGAGCGCGTAGAGGTCCTTGCAGCACGCCAGCCGCCTCCGGCCGTCGTAGACCCAGTAGCCCTTGGCGCCGTCCTTGCGGGGGACCGCCTTGCCCGGGTCGCGCTGGCCGTTCGCCCGGATGGACTCGGTGAGGCCCGCCAGGTCCTCGTCCAGCCTCGCAGTGAGGCCCGGGTAGGGCTCGCACTCGGCCAGGGGGAGGCGTCTGACCTCGACGTCAAGGGCGCCAGAAGGGGAAGAGATGGTCAAGCCGGGTAGCCTCCGAGGCCGATGCCGGCACCGAAGACCCGCGCCACCTCGCTAGGGAGCAGGAACCCGACCACGCCGGTGTACGAGAGGTCCCTCCGGTCCCGCAGGTGTAGCTCGCTCCGACGGAGACGAGCCCTCGATTTGGCCTCCTCGCTCGAGCGGGCGAAGACCGTCCGGTCCGCACGGTAGAGCGACTCGAGCGCCAGCCTCCTCGGGGTCCGGCCCGACGCAGCGGACATGACCTGCCTGAAGTCAGCCACCGCCCTCGCCTCGACCTGCCTGAGCGCGCCGGCCTCCCTCATGATCTCCGCCGAGACCGGGAGAACGTTAGACGGGAGCAGGGGCCGGATGAAGGCGTCGGGGTTGAGCGGCGTCGAGGACCTGCCGGCGTCCACGGCCGCGTGCTTGTGCGTCTTGAAGAGCGTGAAGCAGCGGGAGTTCCCAAGGGGGACCGTGGCGGTGGGGGCGAGGGCGCCGTCCCTGCCGAGGAAGAGGGCGTCCGAGAGGTCGAGGCGGGCCGTCGGCCGAGGAGGCGTCGCCAGCTCATCGGCCGCGTCGAGCGCGTCGATGAGGTAGAGCTGGACGCGCAGCGTCATGGGGCTGTGGTCCTCGAGGTCCAGAGCCCGCAGCACGTTCGCCGGCCTGGGGTCGACGCAGGGCGAGAGCCTGAACGTCCTCGGGTTGCCGTTGACCCTGAGCTGGGGCCGGGCGCCCCCTGGGACCGCGATACGGAAAGAGACCGAATCGAGCTTCATCCTGAAGCCGGCCCGGGCGAGCGAGGCCTGCACCGTGGAGAGGGGGAAGCCGAGCCGGCGCATCTCGGAGAGGACCAGGAAGGCGACGGACTCGTCGGTGGTCATCCCCGAGCGGAGGGAGGGCCGGCCAGCCTCGCGCTCTATCCTCTCGGTGAGGGAGGCCCGGGTCTGCGGCGGGAGGGGGAGCTTCTCGCAGGCGGCCGCGGCGCGGTCGTGGACGAGCTTCGCCTGGGGGTCGACGAAGGTGCCACGGAGGAGGTTCCGCTCGGTCCGAGAGAGGTACTGCGGGCCGGGGCCGTGCCTCACGATCTTCTCGAGGGCGTCGGGCGCAACCTCGCCGTAGGGGGACTCGGGCTGGGACCAGGGCGTAGAAGCGGCGATCGGGGAAGACGAATAGGAGCACTCCGGACACACTCCGTCCCTGGAGGGCGTGCCGCACCTCGCGCAGATGGTGCCACACGAGGCGCAGACCAGGCCGCCCGCGAGGGGGCCGCCGCAGTAGGGGCAGTCGCTGCTGTCGCCGACGCCATCGCTCGTCGTCGCCGTCATGGAGGTGACCGAGCTCCTCCCGTCGTCCTGCCGGATCCCTTGGTCTGTACGGGTCATCTCCCGCCCGTTCTCCTGCCGTTCGCGGGCCGAAGCGGGGGTCGGGGGTCCTTACTGGCGCTCTGAGGCTGTCTCAACCCCTCTGTTAGTGAAACCAGAGGATATACCCTAGGTGCGAAAGTTTCGAGCATTTTTCGTCGAACGGAGTTTTCGCAAGCATTCCCATATGCTCTGGCGAGGTTGTCTCTGAAAGGGCTGAAAGCGGTCGGTTTCGGGGCGCGAACATCATCGTTGTAAATTTTGGCTATCTATATGCTATTATGCAGGATATTTGTGCATGTTCGCGTCTGCTAGGCTGGCAAAAATCTTCGAGGTTCTTATGCCTGCTCAGACCGATGGCCTAGCACCCTTCAGTCACCTGGACTGATTCTAGCCTTCTGGATACAACTAGCGAAGCCCATGGAGTCGACTATCGTCCTCACTGCACTCCGACCCTTATCCAGCGCTTGCACGGTTTGCGCATACCTTAACGTTGTTCTCCTTCCCAAACACCATGCCTCCCGGAGCCATGCAATAATCAACGAACACGAATTCGGTTGCACAACACAGATTGAACATCTGTATGAGAATCTAACGGGGGACATGTTTGGATGTCTTGTACTTCAAGAAATCTGCATGTAATTTCAAGAACTCGGGACCACTTACGTGCAGTATTGTTCTATCCGGTGACTTTTCCAGCATGAGTAGCAATTCTGATCGACCTGAAATCGTTTGTGAACGTCCAAGAAGTTCCAACTCATTGCGTATCGAGGAGGTTCCTGATACGTTAAGCACCTTTTCAATCCTATCTAATGTATCAAGGATGACTCTGCAAAATCGGTCGTCAGGTGCGGGACCATCTCGATAGAATCTATTCTCCATGTAGGCGAGGACCCGTAGCGTCTCCTGGGTGGCTGACCTCCCGCCAGTCGTTCTCTGTTTGTCCAGATTCAGTTGTATTGCATTGACAAGATAGAGCATGAATTCTTCGAACAAGGTGGACCTGGCAGGCTCTTGCTGTTCGCTTATCGCTCGAGTTATGTATCCAAGAGCCAAGCCGATACTAATCTTTGCTTCGACGCTAACCTCCTTAATGTTACCTAAAACTCCGATTAGAGTGTACATTACATCGCCGGCAATTTCGACCTCCCCATTCGACATGGCATCTATGGCCATGGCTCGTGTTCTCAATAGAGTCGTGAATCTTAGGCTGTTCCAATCCATGTTCCACTCTTGATCCAATAGACCTTAGTCGTTATTGGATGGTTGCGAGCGTCTGCGCTTGTCCATCATAGGGGTCAGACGTCCATCGTCCCCAGCGTCCTCAGGTTCACCAGGCCGGAGACGATGTTCGTCATCACGTCGTAGCGTCTCAACCGGTTCCTGAACTCGTCGGCCATCACCCTGAACTTCTTCAGCCTCGATATCGTGTGCTCGACGACGATCCGCTCCTTCGAGACCTCGCTGTTGAACGCCCTCTGCCCCGGCGTCAGCTCCCTGGCCTTCTCGCGTCCGTGCCCCCTGCCTCCTCCGTGCCTCTTGAACGGGATCAGCGGCCGCAGCTCCCGATAGTCTCCCTCGATTCCGTAGTACCCGAGGTCGACGACGGGCCTCACGCCCCGCGGGAGGTCGGGACGGTTGCGCTTGAAGAGCGAGTAGTCGTGGGTCCTCCCTCGAGCGTGGTTGGTCCTGTGTACGATCAGTCCCTTCGAGTTGACCGTCAGCTGCGTCTTCACCGTGTGCCTCCTCTTCTTCCCCGAGTAGTGCGTCTTCCTCTTCGTCTTGTCCTTCTTCGGTCGCGGTATCTCCTGCTCCGTCGCGTCGATGATCGCCCTGAATCCCGGGAACATCTCCTCGAGCTCCTCGATGGTGCGGATCTTCCTCGTCTTGCTGTAGACCTTCTTGGGCAACGGCAGGACCTCCTTCACCGCCGGCTCCATCGCTCTTATGTCCTTCAGGACGTTCGTCTGCCCCAGGTCGAACAGGAACCCGAGCAGCGTCGAGGTGACGTACAATCGGTAGTAGACGAGGAGCATGAGCGTCCTCTCCCTGAGGGGGAGCTTGAACGGGTGGCCGGCCCCGATCTCCCTCTGCCTGCCCCTCCTCGAGAGCCTCCTCTGCTCGGTCGAGGGGTAGGCCTCCTCGACCCTCCCGAAGACCGAATCGAACTCACCCACCTCGAGGCCGGTGAACGACCTGAAGACGGACGGGACCCTTGACAGCCTGCGGTAGCTCAGCAATCACAGGCGGTACGACCGCACGCCTATGCGGCCACAGGTAGAATGTTCCAATTGCGACTAAGGTCTAATTTATCACCTAACATGAGAGAGAAACCCTGTAGCGCCTCTTGGTCTGGTTTTGCAGTAGCGAAATAGGTTTGATACCATAGATCGCAAATGGAATCTTGTATAGGAGCGCGAATTCTTGGCTCCTTTGTCAGGTTCGCCGCGTTCTGGAGGTCCTGAATGAGGAATTCAAATTGGTCATTGAGGGTGGTGAACTCAACGCCCTTTGGATCCAGCACTTTAGTTCTCTTTTTTGCAAATGTGATAAATCGACCATATGCTTTGCTTGGGGCCTTACTAGAGGCATCTAATCCATGGGTATCTCGTGTTTCGATAAGTCTTGTCATGAGGAACGACAAGTCATCGAGTCTCGTGTGAATTGTCGGATCATTCTTCAGCACTTTGGTGTAGTCTTCGGTCGTCACTTGGGCGACGGATCCGATGATGTACGCGGGATTCTGATGCCGGAGGACTTCGACGAAGTAGGCTGGAATCGATAAGATCCCAGCAATACTAAATGCGATGGTCAAATAGACATCTACGCGATAAGCCACCGTCGTGCCTGTGGCGAAAGACTGAAGGTCTGTCTGCGCGCTTGCGAAGAGACCAATAAGAAGCGAGCCGATGAAGATGCCAAAGAAGTATCTTACGAACGGATCCTTGAAGAGAATCTCGTGAGAAATCGCCCGGAACTCGCTTCCAAGAACCTGAATTGAGATCGCCGGAACCAGCACGCCGAATGAGAACAGTGTACCATCGAGGATGATCAAGGCCGTCAGAAACCCCTCTGCATCACTAGGTGAAGTGAAGAGGAATCCTGATGATAGGGCCAACGCGGATACGAGGACCAATCCGATAACCAGCGTTATTACGCCGGCAAAGCGAAAGGCTAGACTGAGTATACGAGACAGCGCTCGAAGACCTCTCAAGTCTCCAACCCCCGCTATTGCCGAAGGCGTCTTCGCTATATCGATTCATGCGAAGCGGAGAGACAAGCGTCCAACCAATATGGCATGATTCTCACTGTTCCTAATCGGGCTAACACCAAACCTTTGAACTGTGAGTGATTGCTTCGTCTTGAACATCTAGACCAAGAAGTTGATTTTGCGGTGCAGAAACGCTAATGGCGGGACACGTTCATATTCGCGTAATATGATGTGCCCCGAATCGGGGTCGATGGGACGAATGGCATTCGTCCAGAAGAGGTGCCAACCGGGGAAGGATTCGGAGAATCATCCGCAGGTCTGCTGTATTCTGCGATTGCTATACTGATGGTCTATTTGCGAGTCTTGACACATAGGAGAACAGAGTCACGGTCAGGCGATAGCACAGCCGCGCGTCCTCCAACGAGATAGGGTATTTGTCGGCATGCGGTCCGATGTTCGACCACGCCCGGATTGAATCGCGAATGACCGATATCCTCTCTGACTTCGTCGGCCGATTGAGCTCTTCGACCGAGTTACGGTCAATCTCTTCGGAGACACTTTTCCAGTGCTCCTTCAGGAATGGATCAAGGACATCCATAGCCTTCCTGCAATCCGTGACGGCGTTCTCCGGAGATCCTTCCAATATCTCAGTCTCAGCGTCGGTCAGAAACTTCTGTGCCTTCTCCAGTCCTGCCGTTTGTGGGACGGCTGGCTTGGATACCTCCACTATCCAGATGTCTTGGAAACCGGTCTCTCTCAAGAGCTTCGTCCATCGGGCCTGTGAGAGGTTATCCACAATGGAAATCGAGAACGAATAGGCGCGCTGTGGTGGTGTTCCGGGACGCGTCTCGACAGCGATCCCTCCGAGATTGAATATAACGGGAAGGTCATCCTGCCGCCTTTCCTCTATCGACTCCAACACGTTCCTTGGGATGGTGACATCGTATGTCGAAGAGGTTACCCGATTCGGCTGGAGTCGTTCGTACTGTGGACCTGCGCTCCCAAGGACGAAGCCTGCGGCGCTCATCTCCAACCGGTGCTCGATGATTGTAAGCTGGAATCCGGGACCCACTGTGTTCGGATGTAATTCTTGAGGAGGCTTGTACTCGATTTGAAGTGTTACCTTGACCCTGGGGGTGAACCTGTCTCTAATTCCCTCTACCTTCGTGATTTTTATGCCCAAGCTGCTGGTATCGACGAATTCAGAACTTAGCACGGTCTTCGGCCGCTAATCCTCTAACCACAGCCCATTTAGCTGATTGTTGGAGCCTTCAATTCATTTCTACCGTGGTCGTGGCTGGCTGTATCGCCTACCCAAGATTCTTGCATCCCAGATGCGCTTCCAGCGTAGGATATCGATACTGCGACCGAGCCTAACGAGTAGCCTTTCGAGATTGTATACGCATCGGCACTACCACAGGCCTTCCGCTGTGCTCTGGAACATACACAGGGTACTCGTTCCATTCGAGGCCATCCAGGAGTCGCCCTCCGGATTTTGGAGTGTGACCACCCCATTGCTTGAAGAAGAATGCTACATTCTGCTTGATGCATTGGTCCCGTAAGTCGCGCACCCATTCAATCTTAATCGCCCTGTGTTTCGGACCGCTCTCTCCGCCAACTATCGCCCATGAGACGCCTTTGAGGTCCACCTGGCCAATCGGGCCGATGAGCGGTTCGAAGCTGATGAACCTGATCGGCACGTCAGCCTGGCGGAGCAGGCCTATCCTCGGCTTGTACAGAGCCATCTCGACCGACGTTCCAAGCCAGATGTGCGGGGCGAACTTCCCGTGCCTCTTGGCATAACGCGCAAGGCGTTCAGGGCGTTTCGTGAGAATCTGGTAGACGTGCCAGTCGGCCTTCTCCATCACCTCGAAGCATTGATCGAGATACTCGTCGGGCATCTCCTCATGGAAGAGGTCGCTCATGGAGTTCACGAAGATCTTCCTCGGTTTGCTCCACTTCAGCGGCAGGTCGAGGGCGGTCGGCTGAAGGGTGAAGTCGAACCCGCGCTTGTATTTCGGGTTCCCCATCAGCTTCAGCCTTCCGGCGAGGCGCTCCGCGTAGCAGTTCTGACATCCCGGGGAGACCTTCGTGCACCCCGTGGTCGGGTTCCAGGACGCATCGGTCCATTCAATCGACGACTTGTCTCCCAAACCAGTCACGACCGCACCTTGACTGTATTAAAAAACTCATAGGACGCGTGCCGCACAACCATATATGGCGAGGGCCATCAGGCAACGGGCTCAAACCCTTGGAATTCCATGGGGACGCGATCGTCCTCAGCGGCACCACCGGGACCAAGTTGAAGTGCGAGATACTCGGGAAGTACTATCAGCGATGGTGGAACATAACCTCGGGGGGAGATTCCGGTCAACACGCCCGCCAGACGTCCATCATCGAGCTGAACGCAGGCACAGGAGAGGACTACATCGAGGAGGCCGGGGAGACGATCCTGGGTTCGGCAGGGCACGCCCTGAAACTCAAGAATGATGGCGGCGCAACCTCGAAGCTCCGAGTCGTTCTTGTGGAAGAGAACAACGAGTGCTTCGGCCATCTGAAAGGGGTCATAAGGCGGAGGTGGAAGGACATCGATGTCTCGAAGGCGGAAGGACCCAAGGAACAGAATGACACAGGAGTCCATCTTCTCAACAAGTCCCTTGAAGATGCGCTGGTTAGCATCGAAGACCTCGATCTTGGAAACTCTCTCTTCTTCTTCGACCCTCTTCTATACACACCTTGGACCGAAATCAGGCGCGTCGCCAAATCGAGATTGCGGTACTATTACCAGTCGGGTACCGAGTTCATAGTCTTCCTCTTCACATCTGATTGGTTCACGGGACGAGCGAAGACGGGATTGGCGCCTCTCCCACCGACTACCGTTGAGACCGATTGGACGAAGGAACAGGCACAGACGGTCTCGAAGATGGACGAATTGTTCGGGATGCCTTTCTGGCGCAACCCGATCCTGACGAAGAAGCCTACCGACCTGAGAGTGGACGCGCTGGTTGAGAGCTACAGGAATCGGCTTCATCAGTGGTTCCGGTACGTAGTTCCTCTCCCGTTCATGCCAAAGCGAGATCAGCTCTATCACCTCTTCATGTGCTCCAACTACGAGGTTGGGATAACCCTCACCAAGGGATTCTACGAAGGTTTCACTAAAAACGAGCTCTACGCGCCCGACAACACGGCTGCGTACGAGAGGTTCAAACGACTTCATGCAATCTCACCTGTAGAGTATCCGGGAAACCGGAAGCCCTTGACGTGGAAGATACTATGGGCCACCATCAAGAACCACGAGGAAGGGCTGTGCGACATCAGGTGCGATGACTTCCGAAAAATGGAACCTATCTGGGAAAATCGGTTGAGCACTCTTGGATGGTTGGAGCAATCTGACTACTTCAGGAAGGAAGATTCCCTGACTACTGCATGGCCTGATCAAATACCGATGTACAGGTTGAACTGGGATACCGTCGCGAAGAATCTCGGGATTACCCCGCCGAAAGCGTTGCTGCCCTTGCAGCCATCTAGCTAAGGATGGTATTCCGAAGGACATGAAGTCGACAGGGGCGGGGAGATGCTGGTCCAGAAGGGGGCGCCGATTGAGAAAAGGCTCTGGCCAGAGCAAATCGTCGTGTAGTCGTGGTTCTCGGGGCTATAATCGTGGTGGGAGGAGTGAAAGAGACCGCGGTGGGATTGATGGGAGTGATATCTGTGTTCTTTACCACAGTCCCAAGTGCATGAAGATCTAAACAGGAATGTCTACACTAAGGGGAAGAACTTGGTGAGGTAGATCAGAGTTGATTCAAAAACAAACAAGAGCTTATGGCCTCTCCATCCCGATTGAAGCCCTATTGGCGGTGTTTACTCAATCACTATGACATATCCAAAACATATCACCAGCCGAGTCTCTCAATTTTCGGACCTGCTTTCGAACCATCCTGGCAGATTCCCGATTCATGGTCTATCGTTCAAATAAAGCCCAAATAAGCCGATACTTGGCGCGGAGGGCGATGAGCCGCTTTCTCGACAGGACCGTCTTACATGCGTTAGATATCCGAGTTGGCGCGTGTGAAGATTAGCAATATTTCAATTAAGCACTTCACGTCGATAGAATCTGTAGAGATCGTCTTTCACGAGACCATCGCCCTTGTAGGCCAAAACAATGCGGGAAAGTCCAACATATTGAAGGCTCTTGATGTCTTCTTTGACCCATCCGCCTCTAAGATTACGGAAGATAGCTTCTATTCTCGAGACATCAGTATGCCCATCGAGATTGCCGTACTTTTCACAAGTCTCAATGAGACGGAAGAGGAGTATTTTCGCTCATATGTTCAGGACAATGCGCTCAAAGTCAAAAGGAAGATAGAATGGGATTCATCCTCTTCAAAGCCGAAGATACATCACATAGGTTACCGCTCAGTACCAAAGGTGGATTGGCTAAATGAAGAAAAAATCTCTGGTAGCGCTATTGACCAATGGTGGGCTACCAAGAGCGCTCTATCGATCGAAGGGATTCAATTTGCGTCGCATTTTAAATCCAAGCCAAATGTGACCTCCTGGAAAGAAGCCGCAACGGCTTTCATCTCTGAACACAAAAACATCATTCGTTTTGAAGAGATCGAGCGAGAAAATATCGCGGGCTTTGAAGGCGTTCTAAAGGGTGGGTTGCCAAAGTTCGTTTTGCTACCGGCTGTCAGAGATGTTCTCGATGAAGCCAAATCTGGGAAGACGAACCCATTCGGCACACTCATAAACTCAATCGAGCAATTAGCCACAGACGAAGACAAGACCCAGCTCAAGAAACCACTTGGCGAACTTTCCAAGCTACTCAATGCTCAAGGCGCTTCGAACCGTATGGGAGGCGTGACATCGTTAGAAACCGCGCTGAACAAGAACTTGGCAGAACTTATTCCCGGTTGCACTCTCGAATTGGACTTTCAGACGCCGACTATTCAGGACCTTCTTGGAGGGATCCGAATCTTGGCGGATGACGGGTTCAAAGGGGCAATCGAGGGAAAAGGACATGGCTTCCAGAGATACGTGATTTTCACAATCCTGAAAACATATGCCGAACGATTGCGTACAACGGGAGATGGTGAAAGGCAGAGGAGTATCGTCTTCGCAATTGAGGAGCCTGAGATATACCTCCACCCGCAAGCTCAACGAGCCATGTACCGCGCTCTATTCGAAATTGGTCAACGAGGAGACCAAGTGGTATACTCAACGCACTCCAGCCTGATGGTCGACATCACGTTCTTCGATAGATTGTGTCTTGTGTCCCGTAAGAATGTTGGCGGAAAATATCGCACCGAAGTTAAACAGCTTTCCGTTCAACAGATGATTGATGACCTAAAGATTCGTTATCCTCGGACTTCGCCCACCGAAGAGAGCATTAGAGAAAGGTATGCCCATGTTTACACTCCTTCCAGGAACGAAGGGTTCTTCGCCCAACGAATAATTCTCGTCGAAGGCCCGACTGAAGAATATGCCGTTCCAATATTCTGTCAGGCCCTTCGTTACGACCTTGACCGCGAGGGTGTGGCAATTATCAGTGCGGGCGGAAAAGGCACCTTGGACAGGTTACTCCGTGTGTACAACGAATTCGGCATACCCTGCTATGTAGTCTTCGATGGCGACAATGATAAGGACGATGCAGAGAACAGAAGGATAACGAAAGAGTTGCTAGAACTTCTTGGATACGACAAGACTGAACCCAGCGAGACCATTGTCGAGAGCAGGTTTGCCATGTTCGAGAATGAATTCGAGAAGACACTAGAGGAAGAGGTATCTGACTACTCCGATCTTGTTGAAGAGGCAAGGAGGAATCTGGGACTAAAGACTGGAAGCGGGGAGCCTCTAGTAGCAAGGTACATCAGCATTAGACTGGTCCAAAAGGGAAAATCAGAAGGCGACGAAGACAAGTATGTTCCTCCCACAATCACCGAAATCATCAACATGACGAAACAAGTTGAATGGAAGTCATCTCTCCTAAAGGTAGACGAAAGACACGGAAGATAGACTGAATCACAGTGCCCGGGGTCATCTCACATCTTAGTTTGGGTATGGAATGTTATCCTTGAATTGTGGTTCATGAGTCGATAGCAAGAATCGCTAACGCGCATTACGATTCCTCCAAAGGTTCGGGCGAGAAAGTGAACTTGACTGGCCGGGCGGATTACACGAAAGAGCACTGTGGGTTGAATCTATTCTTTCATAAGTCAATTAACGAGCCTGGGTTGATATTGACCCTCCTGAACTACCGCGATTCGTTCTTCAAGTTGATTGTCAGTCACGACAGTGGTTGCGAGCGAACGAATCTTGGCCAAAGGTGAGCTAAGGTCCATCAAATCATCGAGAATCTTGAGTCCCACTATGTTGTCCAGCGCGAATCTCTCGAAGAGTTCGAGCTTCTCATAAGCGCGAGGGATTTCCAGGGAGTACCAAGGTATTTGCTCAGGATCGTCAATAAAATCCATTGAGAACCTTAGCAGTTGCACGAGGTTGTCATAGGCTCCGGACCTGTTCGCAATCGTTGTGAAGTCGTTCCTATACTTGCTGTCGACCACACCCGCGACCAGAGCACCCATTCGTCTAACTATGCACGAGTAGCAGGTCCCACAATTCGGAATAGGGGAATTGGCAAAGCTCGTCCTGGTGCAGGAGAATGTCTTCTTGATGAAAGAGCTTGACTGGCATGCGGCCGCCACCTCGGCTTTCGTGAGGTTTTCGTTTGGAGTCAGTATCCTCACCTCTTTATTGAGAATGTCCTTACTGATTATCTTCGCGTACTCGAGCATCTTCGGATGAGTCGTCACGGTGATCTTGTCGAGTATGGTGAACGGAGTCGGGTACATTGTGGGTCCGATATCGCACACCAGGAAGTTCCGCCGACCGAGAGTAATGGCGTTCATTATGTAGAATATGCCTCGTGAGCGACGCAGGAAAGGTTCGTGGTCCGTCGCATTGATTCGTTTGACTGTGATACCAGCTTGTTTGAGCGGACCACGCTGGAACTTCTTCAGAAGAGGGACCAGGTTCCTCTGGTCAGCGTGACTGACGAACGCCCCGATTAGGTCATCGTAATGGGCAACCGCATTTGTAATTCCTGAGAAACTGTCGAGCCCCAGTGAGAACAGACAGGTGTATCCGTCTGAGAGGATATCGCCATCTTCTTCATCGCTCGTAGTGAGACGTTCTTGGTTGTTCATGGCCAATGAGACTCGGACTCTCTTATCGAAGAGGAAATCGAACATGCTCTCCAAATGGTCTACCAGTGACCTATCATACGAACCATACAGAGGAAACTCGACTCGCTCAATGTTCGCTCCGTTAGCGATGGCTCCCTCGAACTCGAACATCTTGTTCGCGATCATCCAGAGGTCGAAGAGATTGTCGCCAATCGGTCGAGGCGGTGCTGGTTTTCTGTGTATGGTTCTCACACGGCTCTAAGGTTCCTTCGCGTGTGTTTCGTCCAGATACGCCTGGACGGATACCCTAAACAATGATTGAAACTCAGTCTCCGATAGCTCCTTCCCGCCCTCGATGAAGCCCTGGTTACGCAGACTTGCGATCAATCTGTCGACGACTGCGTCGGTAACCCTGTCGACCTCATCCTCTATCGAATTCTTCTCTTTGCTCGTCAGAAACCTCTCAGAATACTCTTTGCTCCTGAGCATGGTCCCGATGGTGATTCTCACGCTCGCGCTGATGACCACTCGCAGGTGATCTTCTCTATTCATGCCGCTCTATCTCTTCGCTGATAGCTTCTGAAACGGCTGCCTTGACCACTTCCTTCACTGGACCGACGATGCGCTCGTTCGCTGCCTTGGCGGCACCGTTCACGAGAGCACCCGCAACAGCATCGGCTGCGGTCTCGACGACCGCGTTCCCCGTCTGTTTCGACGTCTCCGCGGCCATCTTCTCCACTGCCTTGTCCTTGTCGTCTGTCTTGGAGTACTCTTCGACGCCGGCCTTCACGATGGGATAGGAGAACTGCGCTACCTTGTAGGCGGCATAGAGCATCCCGACCGCGGGATTGGACGCGGCGACCAGCCCGATGGCCGTCTCCGCGACGACTTTGGATGAACCATGGTCCAGCGCGACCTTGAGATCAGACGACATGCGACCGCCAGCACGGCAGCTATCTTCGCCTCCTGATCCTTGAAGGATCACCCTTACGCTTGGTCCTTCCCTACTCTCCAACCATAGTGGCCAGGTAGATTGTTGTAGGATAATGTTCTAAGTTCATTTCGACAATCAATCTTACCAATCCTAAGAGTTTCTGTCCGGCGTTTCAGTTCCGTAAGTGCGACACGCTATGATTGAAAGCTTGAAGTTGAGAGGAAGAAGCGGGCGCTCGACGATACCAGAGACGACTCGATAAACTCCGAGCGAGTATCACGTTCGAGTCATAGCTTAGACATGTTCCAACTCTCGAGAATCAATTTCTTCGGGATATACACATATGAAGAGGGAGAGTTGTCCATGACAATGTTTAGACCTAACTGCATCTCAAGCGGAAGAGTGTAGAATTTCACGTTTCCTCCAACGGTGTATGCTGACTTACTTCCCTCCAATGTGAAGAAGACGAGCGCTGCGGCAACGCCATCGGGAGGGATATCTTTCTTAAGCGCATTTCCAAATTTCGGGTCGTCGAAATGTACCACCCGTAAGAATTCCGCCAGACTCGCCAAGGATTCACCAACGTATGGTGGTATCTCGATTTGGCGAGGAAATTCTGGCTCGATCACCGAAACCCAATTCGCTGGTTGCAGAATCTCATCCGTGGGGTCTCCGTAAGAGACAAATGCGGTTGCGTTCTGTGCGTTAATGTTTCCTTTGTTTGCGATCTTGACCTTGACCAATCCCATATGCATCTTGCCTAGTTTGTTGTCTTTCATTAGATAGAGTTCCACAGGTTCAAACGAGACCTGACTCAATGCAAAATGCGGTCGATCTCTTTCCCGCTGTTCTCGTTCCAACCTTCTATCTCTCCTGTTGAGGTAAAGTTCGTAAGCGGCCACCAACAGAGCCAACGCAAGGGCAATCGTTCCTATCCCAGTTGGACTTAGCCACTCCGACAAAAGACTCTGTCCCGATGATGTCGCATTGCCGACCTCCAGAGCGAAGAACATCGGGCGTGCGTCTTGATTTCGTATTATTTGAGGGAGAGCAACCGATTCGGAACGACTACTCGGAACAACCGCAGACGATGCAAAAATCCAACGTAACCTGTTCCGTTAAATATGTCCAGTTATACCATCTCTTGCTAGAAACAAGGAACTGACGACGATTCGAGTCCCGCAAGGGAACGGCATGAGAAGCTTGGCTTCTCAGGTCGTGCCGACGAAGATCGGCCAAGTGGCAACGTGCAACAGCCCCATTTTGGATTCTGAATCGTCGTAGAAAATCGTCAGATTATTTGAACTGAAAGGCTGTCAGACTGCAGGATTTCTATCGACGTTGCCACTTTCGGGGTGGCAAGGTTGCCACTTTTCGGGAGAGGTTGCCACTACGTTGCCATTTGGGAACGGCACCCCTCGACGTGAGGAATGTCGGCGCCCACGCGCCACCTCGATTGGATCCTGCCCGAATCTCCTGATCTGATGAACCATTGCGATGGACCAAGATGACCTTTTCCAGGACGAGACCCCCAAGAAGGGAACGGAGGTCTCCGAAACCCTAACTGCCCCGGAAGCGCGCAAGGAAGAAGAGGAGCTGGCCATTTCTGCGGCTCCCAGCGATTCCGGGTCCCTGACGGAGGTGGCGGATAAAGCGCCGGAGGAGGTGAACAACGGAAGGAACACGGACGTCTCTGGCGAGGAAGAGAGGGAGGAAGAGAGGAAGGCAGCGGCCGTCAAAGACTGGGACCACATCCCCTACGGGACAAGGCCGCCCTGCACGAGCCCGGAGTTCGCCCCGTTCCTCGAATTTGTCGTGCAGAACAGCAAGGACCCCCATGAGGCGGCCCGCAGGATGGGTTACCATCAGACGCCGATAGTGCGCCACCACCTGAAGAAGCTCGGCATCGAGAGGCCCGCAGAGTGGAGGCGGAGACCGCACCTGAGCCGCGTGATGCAGGAGGGCATACCCGAGACAGTGATCCAGACGACGGTGGGCCGGGCGTGGGTGGCGGCCCTGATACAGGGGGAGGGGTGCATCCAGAGCGTCTACAGGAGGAAGAGCGATACGACGTACCTCGAGTTGCACACAGGGATGACAGACGCGGGACCCATCAACAGGCTGGCCGGCTATCTCGGGCTTCCTCTGCCCACAAAGCCGAGCAAGAACCACGAATGGAAGCCACTATGGCGCAAGAACATCGCTGGGCTGAGGGCTTTGCGCGTGCTTCGTGAGATACTACCCTACCTCGTGGGACAGAAGGAAAGGGAAGCGAAGAAGGCCATAGAGTTCTTCGGACCACTCGGATATCACCGGGGCGAGTTCAGAAACGGAGACATCTGGTCACGTAGTGAGTTTCCTCTGCGCTCGAAGAAACGCGGTACGAATACGGCTCTGATTGGAGATCAAACTGCATCGACTGCCGCGGCTGTCCCTCGTACCATCGCTCATGGTAGAGCTGGGGTACCGGAGGTCGTCGTGCCCCGCATCGAAGATAGAGCGTGGGTGGCCGCTCTGATTCAGGGAGAAGGATCCATAACGTGTTGCTATGTCCCGGCCACAGATTCCACGAGCGCGTTGTTGACGGTAGGGAATACTGATTCATCAACCATCGCAAGATTCTCCAATCTCACCGGATTGTCGAGTCACACGAAGCCAAAGCAGAGAGGGCCCAAGTGGATGCCAATCTATGTCAAGAACATCTATGGGATTAGGGCGATTCGACTCTTGCGGGAAACCCTTCCATTTCTCGAGGGCGCCAAGTTGAGAGAGGCTGAGAAAGCATTGGCTTTCTTCGATTCGAATGGATACCATCAAGGGCGGGTGCGGCCGATAGAAATCTGGTCGGAGAGCGATTTTCCGTTGAGGTCGAGGAAACCGGGGCCAGCGCATGGGCATCCGTCCTCGGAGAGCTGAATTTCCTTGGAATACTACTAATCGAGCTTCTCCCGGTATCCGGATTGTGACTTTACGGTGTATTAGTTAGCGTCAATGCACCGGGCATTCGACTTACCTCTGCAATTGTTTGGCCCTCACCTTACGAACCCCCGCCCTGACCCACTGCTGGAACCTCCTGTGGCACGTGGAGCCA
>JBEKTS010000002.1:0-67806 GCA_049515775.1 Nitrososphaerales archaeon
CATGACCGGTTTCAGCAGGTTGTCCAAGTCCTTCCTGGCCCTCGTGTCGGTCACGCCCTCCCCTCCCTTCCATAGCCGGAACTCGACGTCGATGCTCAGGCGCTTCTCCCTGGCCCCCTGCCTGGCGGCCTCGACGGCCTCCCTCCCTGCGGCTCCGACGATGGCCTCGCCGAGCTCGGTCTTCACGTCCCTGTGCCCCTTCCCGCTGCGCACCGTGTGGGGCTCGAACCGCTTCAACTCCACCGAGAAGATCGGCTGCTCGTCCATGCCGCCCGACGCCGGACCCGCTAGTTAAGCTAGGCCCCGAGAAACCTCCGAGAAAGGCCGGCACACCATCGTCGCACGTCGGGCGAGCCGGCAGGCCGCGCCGGTGGCACGGAAAAAGAAAGACTAAAGGGAACCGCGAGGAGCTGACGGGAACGAATTGGAGCCCACCCTGCTCTCCTACGACAGAGGCACGATCGTCATCAGGGGCGACGTCAGGGTGCCCTACTCCAGCTGGGACGGTCGGGTGCGGGCGTTCAGGGCCCCGGCCCTCTACTACCGGGAGATCGCCGAGTTCGTCGCCAGGAGCGGGATCTCGGGGGTGGGGGACACCGTCCAGGACCTGCCTCCCCACCCGGCCCGCATGAGGTGCAGGACCGTCGCGATGAGGGGGTACCAGCAGAGGGCGCTCGAGTCGTGGGAGAGGGCGGGGAGGCGCGGCGTGATAGTGCTGCCGACCGGGGCGGGGAAGACCGTGATAGCCCTGAAGGCGATCGAGCTCGTCAACGAGCCCGCGGTCGTCGTGGTCCCGACCCTCGACCTGCTGGAGCAGTGGAGGAGGAGGGTCGAGGAGGAGCTCGGGATAGAGGCGGGCGCCTACGGTGGGGGCGAGAACACGGTGAAGGCCGTGACGCTCTGCACCTACGACTCCGCCTACATCAGGGCGGCGGAGCTCGGCAACAGGTTCTCGCTGATCGTCTTCGACGAGGCCCACCACCTCCCGGGGGAGAGCTTCAGGCAGATAGCCGAGATGTTCACCGCCCCGTACAGGCTGGGCCTCACCGCCACCTACGAGAGGGAGGACATGCTCCACGAGGAGCTGCCCAGGCTGGTCGGGGGCGTGGTCTACAGGCTGAGGCCGGAGGACCTCGCCGGCAGGTACCTCTCCGACTTCCGGCTCGAGAAGGTGAGCGTGGACCTCACCCCGGACGAGAAGGCGGAGCACGACAGGAACTACGGGGCCTTCACGAGCTACCTCGAGGAGACCTCGACGCGCCTGGACTCTCCCGACGCCTTCCGGCGGTTCATCATGAGGACCGCCACGGACCCCGCGGCGAGGCGGGCGCTCCTGGCGAGGAACAGGGCCCTCTCGATAGCCTTCAACTCCGAGGCGAAGCTCGACCGGCTCGAGGGGATCCTTCGCACGAGCTCGGACGACGACAGGACGATCGTCTTCACCGAGCACAACGACCTCGTCTACAGGATATCGAGGAGGTTCCTGCTCCCCTTCATCACGCACGCCACCGGCAAGGAGGAGAGGGAGGAGGTCCTGAGGGGCTTCAGGGAGGGGAAGTACCGGGCCGTCGTGACCTCGAAGGTGCTCGACGAGGGGATAGACGTCCCCGAGGCCTCGGTAGGGGTCATCGTGAGCGGGACGGGCAGCTCCAGGGAGTTCGTCCAGCGCCTGGGGCGGCTCCTGAGAAAGAGCGAGGGCAAGGGGCAGGCGAGGCTGATCGAGCTCGTCTCCCGGGGGACGGCCGAGACCAGGACGAGCAGCAGGAGGAAGAGGGCCAGGACGGAGGCCGCCGGCGGCGCCGAGGGCGGGGCTCGGGATGTCGATGGAGCCGCAGGCGACGACGGCGAGGGGACCACGGCGGCGTGAGAGGGAGGTCGCGACACCCTAGTTGCTCCCGTCGGAACTGCTGAGGGCGAGGGTCTCCCGAGGGAAGATACGGCCTGTCTTCGTCGCCCTCGACGGGGACGGGCTGGCGCTCGCGGAGCGTCTGACCCGCACCTTCGGGGAGGGGGTCGGCGCGCCCCGGGGGGCGCTCCTCGACAGGCTGCGGGAGATCGAGGGCGAGGGGCACGACTTCAAGCTTGTCAGGGGGCTCTCGACCCTCCTCGAGAGGAGGGCGCTCTTCGAGGCCGAGAGCGGCGGCCTGGACCCGGCGACGGTGAGGAGCGCGGTCTTCAGGGAGGCGAGCCGCGCCAGGGCCCTGACGCCGGAGGAGAGGCGTGGGGTCCTCGGGAGGGTCGCGGGCGGGATGCGCGTCTCCCCGGAAGCGCTCGAGAGGGCGCTCTTCTGTGACGTCGACGACGAGCTGGTCCTGAGGTCCTTCAGGCCGTTCTCGAGCTCCGAGACCCTTCTGCGGTACTACAACCTCTCCCTGACCCAGACGCTCCTGTTCAAGTCGCTCCGGGTCGAGTTCTCGGCCTCGGGGAACTGGAAGGGCATCCTCAGGGACGTGAAGAGGCTCGGCCTGATCTACTCCGTCGAGAGGGACGAGGCGAAGGGCGGTCGCTTCAGGGTCTCCATCGACGGCCCCCTCTCCCTCTTCAAGATGACCGAGAGGTACGGGACGTCCATCGCGAAGCTCCTCCCCCGGATCATCGCGTGCGACGAGTGGGACCTCAAGGCCGAGATACTCTCCAGGTCCAGGGGAAGGAAGGTCTACGAGTTCGAGGCCGAGAGCGGGGAGCTCGGGAGCCTCATGGTCGACGCCCGCTGGGAGGGAGAGGATGCGGCCCCCGCCGAACCCCTGTACGACAGCGGCACCGAGGAGAGGTTCGCCAGGTCGTTCGTCTCCTGCGGAACGGGGTGGACGCTGACCAGGGAGCCGGACCCGCTCGTCGCCGGGACCCACGTGCTGATACCGGACTTTGTCCTGGAGAAGCACGGGACCAGGGTCTACCTGGAGGTGGTCGGGTTCTGGACGCCCGAGTACCTCGAGAGGAAGGTCGCGAAGCTGGGGGCCCTGGCCCCCGACATCGACATCGTAGTGGCCGCGGACGAGAGCCTCGCCTGCGCGAAGCTCGAGAGGCTGAAGCAGAGGAGAGGGGTCCTCGTGGTCTACTACAGGAGAGACGTCCCTCTCAAGCCGATAATCGAGCACCTCAGGGAGAGGGAGGCCTCGCTCTTCAGGCGGCAGGCGGAACGGCTCGCCGAGGGCGGAGGTCCCCCGATAGAGCTCCAGGGAGACATAGTCCGGATGCGAGACATCGCCGAGAAGAGGGGCGTCGCCGTGGCCTCGGTGAGGATGGCGCTCCGGGACCTCAGGCCAGAGGGGTACGCGAAGGTCGGGGAGAGCGCGTTCGTCTCGACCTCGAAGCTCGCGGAGGTCGCCGGGAAGCTGAGGGGGGTGGAGATGCTCACGGACGCCCTCGCGATCATCGAGGCCTCCGGCTTTGGTGCAGACGAGGGGAACGAGGTTCTGGACGCGCTCGGCTACTCGTCGGTCTGGGAGGGGATGGACATGACCCGGGTCAGGATATCGAAGAGGGCGAGCGCGCCGTCGCCCGGACCGTGAGGCGGAGCGACCGGCCACCACCACCACCACCATCGCGGTCGTCCGCCCGCCGAACGCTTAACCTAACGATTAAATATAATGCGCCCCCTCTCCGTCCGGCGGGCTAGTTGTCTACGGGGACGGACTCGATGGCTGCGGCGGGGTCTTCGCGCCGACGCGCTCTGAGGCCCAGGCGCTCGGGCAGGTCGTTCTCCGGGCGAGCCTCCGGGCCCTCCCTTCGAGGCCGGTCCAGAGGGACCGGCTCGGCGAGCCTCGACCTGGTCTTCTCGGCGCTCTCCAGCCCGACGCGACGCGCGATCCTGGACATGCTCTCCAGGGGCGAGTCGTCGGTGGGCGAGCTCGCCAAGCCCTTCGAGATGTCCCTCCCAGCGATCTCGAAGCACCTGAGCGTGCTCGAGAAGGCGCAGGTCATCAGCAAGGTGAAGGACGGGAGGGTCTACCTCTGCCGCATAGAGACGGCCCCGCTGCAGAGGGCGGCCGACTGGATCAACGGCTACGGCCAGCTCTGGCAGAGACAGCTCGACTCTCTCTCGGGGTTCCTCGAGAGAGAGGAAGAGGAAGGAGAGGAGGGCTGAGGCGATGACCCAGGTCGACCCCGATTCCCTGAGGGTCAGCAAGGTCGTCCCCGGACGGAAGGAGCGCGTCTTCAGCGCGTGGACGGACCCTGCGAAGCTGAAGAAGTGGTGGACGATAGGGGAGGGATGGACGACCTCCTTCGCCGAGGTCGACCTGAAGGTCGGAGGCCGGTTCAGCCTGGGGAACGAGCAGGCGGGCGGCGCCAAGCTCGTCATCACCGGTGAGTTCCTGGTCGTCGAGCCGAACGACAGGCTGGTCTACACCTGGCGGTTCCCGGGGGAGCCGCCTCAGCAGAGCGTCGTCACCGTGGAGTTCAAGGGGATGGGGGACGCGACCGAGGTCGTGGTCACCCACGAGCAGGCGATGAAGATCATGGGGCCGGAAGCGGTCGCGGGGTGGAACGCGATCCTGCGGAGCCTGGCCCTGTGGTCGTCTCGCGCCGGTCCATCAGACGACTGACGGGAGCCCGGCCAGTCGTCCGCGGCCCGGTCGCGCGAGACGCTCTCTCTATGGAGATCCCAGGCGGGGCCGTCCCCCGGCGGGGGCCGCGACTAACATCCGGTGACCATCCCAAGTGCACTGACTATTAATCCAAAACGCCTGGATTCCACGTCCATGAATTCAACTACGGTGAAGGCAATCGAGGCGGTCTCCCTGACTAAGGTCTATCCTCCCGCCACAAGAGCCGTCGACGGGGTCACCTTCTCCGTCGACGAGGGCGAGGTCTTCGGGCTCCTCGGCCCGAACGGCGCCGGCAAGACGACCATCATGAGGATCCTCTCGACGCTCGCCTCCGTCACCGGGGGCGAGGCGACCGTGGCGGGCCACGACGTGAGCACCGACCCGGCAGGAGTGCGGTCGGTCATAGGCGTGGTCCCGCAGGGGGTGACGCTCGACGACGAGCTGAAGGGGATCGAGAACCTGATGCTCTCGGCGAAGCTCCACCACGTGCCTAAGGGGGTCGCGCTGGAGCGCGCCGGACAGCTCCTGCGCCTGGTCGAGCTGGAGGACGCCGCCGACAAGCGGGTGCGCACCTACTCGGGGGGGATGAAGAGGCGGCTGCAGCTCACAACGGCCCTGATCAACGACCCTCGCATCCTCTTCCTCGACGAGCCCACGGTGGGGCTCGACATCCAGACCCGGACGAAGATCTGGGACTACCTGCGGCGGCTGAGCCGCGACGGCCTGACCGTCTTCATGACGACGCACTACCTTGAGGAGGCGGACTCCCTCTGCGACCGGATAGCCATCATGGACCACGGCCGGATCGTGGTCTCGGGTACCCCGGCCGAGCTGAAGGAAGGCCTGCACGGAGACGTGCTCACCATCGAGATCGCCGAAGGCGGCAGAGACATCACGGGCTTCCTGGCCGGGCTCGACGGGGTCTCCGGGGTGACCCGGACGGACGGCTCCTACAGGCTGAAGCTGCCCATGGTCGAGACGGCGCTCCCGCGCATCCTGGCCTCCATAGCGGAGGAGGGGCTGAGGATCACCGGCACCTCCTTCACCAAGCCCACGCTGGACCAGGTCTTCCTCGAGGTCACCGGCAGGTCGATGAGGGACGCGGAGGAGCCCGGGTCCGGCGGCCGTGCTCCCGAAAACCCCGGGGTCGTGGAGGCGGTCGCCGCATGATATCCGAGAGCCTCGCCCTCGGGCAGAGGGCAATAATCAAGTGGCTACGCAACCCGTTCGCGGTAGTCGCGGCCCTGATCCAGGCGATATTCTGGCTGGTCCTCTTCGGCAACTCCTTCAACCCCGCCAACGCGCTACCGTCCGCCGTCGCTGCCACCGGCGGGTCTCTGGGGATCCTCCAGCAGACCTTCGGAGGCGCGGTCAACTACATCACCTTCCTCACGCCGGGGGTGATAGGGATCGTATCCCTCACCACGATGAGCTTCATGGGCGTCGACGTCGTGCTGGACCGGATGAACGGGTTCACCGACACCCTCAGCACCTATCCCATCCCCCGGACCTCGATCTACTTCGGGGCGGTCATCCAGAACATGGTGAAGGCGATGGCGACCGCCGTGATCACCTTCGCCCTGGCGCTGCTGGTCCCCGACGGCCTGAGGCTGGCGGGTGGCTTCGGCGCCGCCGACCTCCTCGGCGTCCTCCTGGTCTTCGTGCTCCTCGCGGCGGTCTTCTCGGGGCTCTTCACCGGCATCGCGGTCTCCGTCAAGTCCACCGACAGCTTCTTCGCGCTCGTCAACTTCCTCACCTTCCCGATCATGTTCACGAGCACGGCCCTCTTCCCGATCGGCTTCTTCCCCGGCTGGATGAAGCCCATCGCGGAGGCGAACCCGGTCTCGCTCTCCAGCGATGCGGCGAGGCTCCTCATAGTCAACGGGCCGCTCTCGTCCTCGCAGGTCTCCGCCTTCGCGGGAGACGTCGCTGGCCTCGTCCTCTACGGGGTCCTCTTCGCCGCGCTCGGGATCGCGATGGCGACGCGCGCCCTGAGGGCCAGGTAAGAGAGGAGGCGATGGAGAAGATGACCATGCTCGAGCACGGTCCGGCGGAGGCGGCCGGACCAACCTTTTACGTGACGGAGGGGGCGGGTGAGCAACCATGACCGACTGCGAGGTCAGGGCGGGGACGACGGCGACGCTCGGCACCGTCGAGGGGGAGCTGAGGGCGGGCCGCAACGTCACGATAAGGGCCCAGTCCGGCGGGAGGGTGGTGGTCACCGGCGGAGCGACCTTCGAGGGGGCCGCCGCCATAGGCTGCGACTTCGAGTGCAGGTCGATGCGGGTGGAGGGCCGCGGCTACGGCCCCGGAGGCGACGTCGCGGTCAGGGGCGACCTGACCGTCCACGAGCGCGCCGACATCAACGCCTCGACGCGGGTCGCCGGGGATGTGCGGGCGGACGATCTGGACGTCGGAGGGCACTTCCGGTCGCGCTCGCTCACGGCCAGACGGGCACGCGTCGGCGGCCACATGACCGTTGAGGGCGCCCTCAAGGCCGAGTCGGTCGACGTCGGCGGCCACGCGAAGGTCGGCGGAGCGGTCGACCTGGTCAACCTGCGCGTCGGCGGCCACGCCGAGATAGGCGGGGGGAAGATCACGGGCGAGATCAAGGTCAGGGGGCACCTCCGGACCTCGAAGGAGCTCAGCTTCGGCGAGGTGGAGGTCTTCGGCAGCCTGAGGCTCCCCGCCGGCAGCGGAGGCCACCGGCTCAAGGCGATAGGGACGGTGGAGTTCGAGGGCGACGCCCGCTGCGACGAGCTCGAGGTCAGCGGGACGGCCCGGGTGAGGGGCGACCTGGCGGCCGAGTCGATCGAGGTGAGGGGCAGGCTCAGCGTCTCGGGGTCGATCAGGGTCGTCAAGAAGCTCAGGGTCTACGGGACCGTCGATGCGACCGGCGCGATTCAGTGCGAGACGCTGGGGGTCCTCGGCAGGCTCACCGCGGAGCACGTCACGGCCGCAGGGCACGTCGACATAGCCGGCGAGGTGAACACGGCCGCAGGCCTGAAGGCCGGGTCGGTGCTGGTCGGCAGGAGCTCCAGGGTGACGGGCCCGCTGGTCGGGGGCGAGGTCGAGGTCGGTCGCGAGACGGACTTCGGCAGCATGTGGGGGCTGCCCTGGTGGAGGAGCGCGGTGGGAGGGACGACCAGGGTCGAGGACCTCTACGGAACGACCGTCCGCATCTGGCCCAACTCGTCCGTCGGGCGCGTCTTCGGCGAGGTCGTCGAGCTGCGAGAGGGCACCGTCGCCCGCCGGATCACGTACACGAGCGACCTCAAGCTCTCGGGCGGGCGCGTCCACGACCCCCCGGTGAAGGCTGAGAAGCTGCCGGACCCACCGCTCTAGGGGTGCTGGCCGAAGCATGGGTCGAAGGACCTCGAAGCGGTCGAAGATGGAGCTCTACGCCCAGATACTGGAGGTGATCACCCACTACCCCGAGGGCATCCGGATAACCAGGCTCTCCTACGGGGTCGGGGTGCCGGTCGACAGGCTGAAGGTCCTGGTCGAGAGGCTCTGCTCCTACGGCCTCGCCCGGATGTCGCCGGGCGAGGAGGCATCGGAGAAGTACTACGGGGTCACGCCGAGAGGGCTCGAGTTCCTCGACATCTACTTCAGGATGAAGGTCTTCCTCGACCAGCTCGGCGGATGAGCCCCCCTCTCGCTCCCTCCCGGGCCTCGCTGGCGGCGCAGCGACGAACGCTTATGCCCGACCTTCGCCCCGGTCGTCGCGGGATGTCCGGAGCGAAGGCGACGGAGCTCGAGAGGCTCGAGAGGGAGGTGGTGGACTGCCGTCTCTGTCCCAGGCTCGTGCGGTACAGGGAGACCGTCCCGCCCAGGGCCGCTTTCAGGTCCCAGGAGTACTGGAGGAAGCCCGTTCCGGGGTTCGGAGACCCGCGCGCGTGGCTGATGGTCCTGGGCCTGGCGCCCTCGGCCCATGGCGGCAACAGGACCGGGCGCGTCTTCACGGGAGACGAGTCGGGGAGGTTCCTCGTGCGCGCGCTGTACGAGACCGGGTTCGCAAACCAGCCCACCTCGCTCTCGAGGGGCGACGGGCTTCGCCTCGAAGGGTGCTTCATTGGGGCCGCGGCGAGGTGCGCGCCTCCCGACAACCGGCCTACCCCGGCCGAGTTCGATCGCTGCAGGCCATACCTGGAGCGCGAGCTCGAGCTGCTCTCCGGCCTCCGGGCCGTCGTCGCGCTGGGCCAGGCGGCCTTCGGCGCCTACGTGGACCTCGCCAGGAGGAGGGGCGCCAGGGTCGGGAGCGGAGGCTTCGCGCACGGAGCCCGCATACGCATCGACGGGATGCCGTGGCTCTACTGCTCGTATCACCCGAGCCCGCAGAACACCTACACGGGCAGGCTCACGGCGGAGATGCTCAACGGCGTATTCGAGGCGGCGAAGGCAGACCGCCCGGCCGATCGGGCGTGATCCGTCGGCGTCCCGTACTCCACGCTCATCCCTCGATCAGTTCCCTGAGAAGGCGCCGCTCGGCCCTCCTCCTGTGGTTGACGAGCGTGGAGCTCCCGATCCTCAGCCTCCTCGCGAGCTCCTGGGAGCTTATCCGCCTGGGCTCGTCGTAGTAGCCGAGCCTGTAGGCGGAGACCAGCACCCTCCTCTGCTTCTCCGTGAGCCTGCTCAGAGGGGAGTCGTGGGAGAACTTGGCGTCCGTGACCTTGGCCACCCTGTACCTCACCCCTGCCTTCTCGACGCCCTCCAGGAACCCCCTGACCTGCCTTCCGCTGCCGAGGTAGGTCATCCTCGCCCTCCCGTCCTTTATCTCGAACGGGATCGAGAGGTATCCTCCCGCTGAGAAGGGGTCGAACCGGGCCGCCTCGACCGCCATCGGCTTGCTCTTGATGAAGTACGTGTACGTCCCCGCCCCCTCGTCCTCGAGCATCTGGATCTCGAGTATGTCGTCGGCGATGTAGTCCTCGATCCTCGTGGCCGGGTCCTCGAACTCGATCCTGAAGATGGCGGCGAACTCCTCGGGACCGTCCTTCAGGAACTGGAGTATCTCGAGGCTCTTGATCTTCTCCAGTATCGGGTTGTCCTCGAACTTGCTCATCTCCTTGAGGTCGAGCTCTATGGTCAGCCTGCGCACGCCTCTCTCTCCTTCTCTCTCCCGCTCCCTCGCCCCGTATATCCGTCTTTGGCTATTGGCGCGTATGCGCGCTACAAGGCTAATCTTGGCAGCCCCTTGGCGGTCCATCATGAACGAGACCACCCGGGGGTCTGGCGCGGGGGCAGCTTCGACGGAGGTAGCGGTCGCCGTCGGAGCCGGCGCCCCGGCCTCCTCGCCCACCGTCCTCACGGGCGTGACCGCCACGCTCGTGCTGGTCGGGATCTTCCTCGCCATCCTGATGGGCGCGATGGACTCCCTCGTCGTCTCGACCGTCCTCCCTACCATCGCCGGCGACCTGCACCAGGTGGACGGCGTCACGTTCGTGGCAGGCTCGTATCTCGTCTCCTCGACCATCTCGATCCCGATCTTCGCCAGGCTCTCCGACATCGCGAGCAGGAGGAACGTCTTCCTCGTGGGCCTGGCGATCTTCATGGTAGGCTCGGCCCTGGCGGGCCTCAGTCAGAACCTCTCCGAGCTCATCGCGTTCCGCGCGATGCAGGGGTTCGGCGGAGGCGGCGTCTTCCCGGTCGCCATCGCGATGGTCGCGGTGATGTTCCCCCCGAGCACGCGGGCGCGCGTCACGGGCATCCTCAGCGGCGCGGCCGGCCTGGCGATCGTCCTCGGCCCCCTGGTCGGGTCCTACATCGTCTCGGTGGCCACGTGGCGGTGGGTCTTCTACATCAACCTCCCATTCGGCATCCTGGCCGCGGCGGTGCTCCTCTTCGCAGTGGGGCCCCTCCGCCCAACGACTCCGGGCGGGTTCGACGTCCCAGGCGCGGCCCTCCTTTCGGGCTGGGTGGGCGCCCTGATGGTCGCCCTCGTGGAGGTCTCCGACTCGGGACTGAGCTGGACCGACCCGCGGATCGTCGCGCTCCTGGCCGCGGCGGTCGTGCTCTTCCCGGTCTTCCTCTGGTGGGAGCTCCGGACGCTCGAGCCGCTCGTGCCCCTCCGGCTGATGAAGCAGCGGACCATCGCGGCGACGAGCGGGACGATGTTCTTCACCGGCATCGTATTCAGCTCTCTCATCACCTTCCTCTCGGTCTTCGTCGGGATAGTGCTCCTCGGGAACGGTCCGAGCGCGGCGGGCGACATCCGCGACATCATCTACTTCCTCGCGATCCCCCTCGTCCTCGGGGCGGCCATCTCGGGCCAGATCCTGACGCGGCTCTCCTACCGGAAGGTGATCGTCCCGGGCCTCGTCGTCGGCGCGGTCTCGGCCTTCTTCCTCACGGACCTGTCCTTGTCCACCCCCCTCTGGCACTTCGCGTTCGGCTTCATCCCGGACGGCGGGCTAATCCTCCCGCTGATCCCGATGGGGTTCGGTCTCGGCTTCTCCCTCGCAGGCCCGACGATCGCGGTCCAGAACGACGCCCCTCGGGACAAGGTCGGGGCCGCCATCGGCCTGACGAGGTTCCTCCAGTCGCTCGGAGCAGCGCTCGGAATCTCGCTCCTGACGACCTTCGACTCCTGGCGCGTCCAGACGCTCTCGAAGGGAGCGACCACGCCCGGCGCCGTGGCCGACGCCATGGTCACCGCCTACAACGAGATCTTCCTGATCCTCGCGATCTGCGTGGTCATAGCCCTAGGGTTCGGCCTGCTCTTCACTGGGAGGGTCCCGCAGAAATCCTCCAAGACCGGGGTCCAACCGGGTTCCATCTCTGGCGCCGAGGCGGCGCCCGTCGGGTCCTGACATCGGACCTCGCCGGCGAATGGACCGTCCGCCCACCGCCGCCGTCCTCCCGGGGCCCGGAGAGGGAGGACGGTAAACGGAAAGGCCTGGATGGCAGCGGCCCTCGCAAGGTGGCCATCGAGGGCCGCGCTCCTCTCGGACGTGCACGGGAACGCCGCCGCGCTGGACTCGGTCCTGCGCGCCCTCGACCGCGAGGGGCCCGTGGACGCGGTCGTGTGCCTGGGAGACGCGGCCGCGACCGACCCCCGGCCGCGGGGAGGCCCTGAGCGCCCTCCGGTCGAGGAAAGCGCTCTGCGTCATGGGGGACACGGACGAATGGCTGCTCGCTCCCCGGTCGGGGGCGGAGGGCTGCCCAGTGAGGGCGATCGAGGGGATGGAGCTCTGGGACGCCCGTCGTCCGGACGGGCCGGACAGGGAGTTCCTCCCCGCGTTCAAGCCTACGGTCCGGGTCGAGATGGGCGAGGCGGGGTCTCCGCTCGCCTTCCGCGGCTCGCCGACCTCGAACACGGAATGGACAGGCTCGGCGGCCAGCGCCGAGCTCCTCGACGAGAAGCTCTCGGTAGAGGCGGGTGCCACTATCATGGCCGAGGGGCACTAGCGCAGGCAGCCGTTCCGCCGGCACATAGGGTAGATCCCGATGAACCTGGGAGTTTCGGCCTTCCGTACGACCGAGACCCGTCGACGGGGAGCCTCTACGTCCCACCCTGGTCGGAGTACCCGCTCATCACGGCCGAGGACGCGGGCCTCGAGGCGGCGTTCCGGAGGATCTCGGTCGACGCCGGTGACCTGAGGGCTTCCATCGTCTCGAGCGGCATGCCAGAGCGGACGCGTTTCCCGAGGCATGGGCAGACTGCATCGAGCGGATGCTCGAGGAGGGTCGGATGTCGTGACCGGCCTCCGCGGTCCCGGCTCGAGGCCGACCAGCACCCCTTTTACATAAGGCGCGGGGGAACCGGACGGCGATGACCAAAGAGGAGGTCGGCATAGCTCTGCGTTCGACGGTCTTCCCTCCCGGGTCGATCCTCAGGCTCGCCCCGCTGCTCGATTCGGCCTTCTCCTCGGTCTGGTTCCCGTCGGTCGGGCCGCGGTTCGACTCTCTCGAGATGTGCGCGCTGGCGCTCGGAGCGACCTCCCGGCTGAGGGCGGGGACGGGGGTGATAAGACCCGGCGAGCTCGACCTCGCCCAGCTCGCCGGCCGCGCGGACACGCTCGGCGAGGGATCGCGGGGCCGGCTCGTCCTCGGGCTGGGGACCGGGGGTTCCAGGGGCAGGGTCGCCGTGGTCGACCTCGTGGACCAGGCGAGGCGACTGCGCGCCGCCAGCCCGCCGGAGGCGCTGCCCGTCCCGATCTACTTCGCGGCGCTCGGCCCCAGGATGGTGCGCGCCTCCTTCGAGAGCGCCGACGGCGTCCTTCTGAACTTCTGCTCTCCGGGGTACGCCTCGGCCGTCATCGCCGGGTCCGGTAGGAGGGTGAGGGACGGCTTCCGGGTCGCGTGCTACCTCAAGCTCTTCTTCGCGCAGGACGACGGCGAGGCGAGGAGGATGCTGGTGGACGAGTTCGTGCACTACGACTCCCTCCCCCAGTACCACGAGATGTTCCACGCCATGGGGCTCTCGCAGACGATCTCGACCCTGCGCGTCAGACGCCAGATCGCCCCCGATGAGATCGCAGGGAGTATCTCGGAGGTCTCGATGGCCAACCCGACGCGGGACCAGACGCTGGAGCTCCTGATGCGCTTCAGGGAGGCCGGGGTGGACTCGCCCGTGGTCTACCCTTACGTCGCGGGCGCCGATGACTGGAAGGTCTCCGTCGTGGAGAGGCTGCGGAGCTGGCTGACCTAGCGAGCGCCACGTAGCTCCGGGCCGCACGCGATGCCGAGACGACCAGCCTGCGTCTCCAGCGGTCCGGGGAACCTCCCAGCAACATTTTTTAGAGCGGCCACTTGGCGGTCTGCAGCTTGGGCGAGGAACATAAGACGGTCATGGTCTCGATTCTGGCCACCGTCGTGGCTGCCATCGTGCTTCTCATCGTCACCGTCGCCGTAGCGGGCCACTTCTCGACGTCGCTCTTCGAGTCCTACGTCCTGCCGCTCTTCATGTCCGCGTTCACGCTCTTGGTCTTCTGGGCCTTCCTCTTCGCGCGCCACAAGGGGAAGCTGTCGTTGCTCGCCGAGGAAGAGCGCAAGGAGGAGCGCAAGGAAGAGAAGCTCGCCGCAGCGACGACGACGCCTCCAGCGGCACAGGCGCCATCACAGACCCCCAAGCCCACCTGAGGGTCTTCCTGGGACCGGTACGCTCGCCCGCGCGCAAGCTCACCCTCCTTCTTGCTTCGATACTTCCCTGGCCGGACGGCCGTGGTCGCAGGATCCGGCCTTTCCTGCTGCTGGCTGACCTTCCTCAGCGCTGGGATCGTCGGGAACGGAGGCGGCACCGGAGGGCGCCGCCCAGCGTTCTGCGGCGGTCAGGCCTTCCTGCTCGCGGGAGCCTCCTCCAGCTCCGCGATCTCCTTCAGGTTCTTAAGGCTCTCCAGGACGTTCTGCTTCACGAGCCTGTTCACCACGAGCTTGCTGGCGGTCTTGCCCAGGTACCCGGCGTGAGCCTCGTACTCCACGCTCTCGGTCACCCTGGTGCCCTTCTTCGTGGGCTCGAGGACGATCGAACAGAGGTAATTGTCGAGGAACCCGTCGGGAAGGTGCTTGTAGGAGAACCGCTTGTTCGGTACGACCTCGGTCGCGACCAGCGACGCCATCATCTTCCGGCCCGCGACCTTCGCGGTTATGGTTACGCTCTTGCCTACGATGGCGATGCGCGAATGGCCGGGCGTCACCGCAACGACGTGAGGATAGAGCTTCGGAACGAAGGAAGGGTCAGCCACGATGCTCCACACCACTTCCGGCGCCGCCGCAACCTCAACTGCCTTCTCTAACGTTGGCATGGACAGGGAGCCTTTACCCTCCCGATATAAACTCGAGCGGGGCATCGACGGCCACCGACCAAAGTCTCTTAAACCCTGGACCGACAACTCCTACCCGGAACGGAACAAGACACGAACATGTCCAAGAGTCCCGCGTCAAAGCCGGACGTGACGACGACCTCGATGCTCATCGTACTTGTGGTCCTCATCACGGTGAGCACCAGCGCGAGCTACTACGCGGTGAACTACGCTCCCGGAGCCGGCGTCCACTCGACCACGGCCACGACGACGGGGGGCGGGACAACAACAACAACAACGACGACGACGGGCGGTCCCACCACCACCTCCTCCGCGTCGTCCGCCGGGACCACCTCCTCGGGCTCCTCCGCGTCGAGCGGCGCGTTCGCCAACGTCACGCTCGGGAACGACCCCGCCGTCGCGGTCTACGACAACGTCACCGGTGATGTGTACGTGGTCAACTCGAACGTCTTCGGCGAGGCCACGGTCTCGGTCGTCTCCGGCACGGCCGTCGTCGGGAACGTCTCGATAGGGAGGGGCACCTACCCGCAGTCGAGCATGGTCTTCGACCCGACGAACGGGGACGTCTACGTCGCGAGCCAGTTCACCAGCAGCGTGGCCGTCATCTCCGGGACGGCGCTGGTCGGCAACGTCACCCTCGCCCAGGCCCCATACACGCTCGCAGTCGACCCGCAGGACGGCTACGTCTACAGCGCGAACTACGGGGACAACGGCGCCGGTTCGACGGTCTCGGTCATCTCAGGCACGAGGCTGGTGGCTGACGTGACCGTGGGCCCAGGTCCGGACGCCCTGACCTACAACCCGTCCAACGGCCTCGTGTACGTCGGGAACTACGGGGCTGGATACCTCTCCCTGATCTCCGGAACCCGGCTCGTCGGCAACGTCTCCGTACCCGACGGAACCTACACCGAGGCCTACGACCCGACGAACAACTACGTCTACATCACGAACGCGCTCGCTGGGAGCGAGGGGAACGTGACGGTGGTCTCCGAAGAGTCGGTCGTGGCGACCATGCAGGTCGGCATCTTCCCGTCGGGGCTGCTCTATGACCCGGCCGACCAGTACGTGTACGTGATCTCCGACGGGGAGCCCGGCCCGCAGGGGGTCTCGACGGCGGTGGTTCTCTCCGGAACGAGCGTCGTCGGTAACATCACCCTGGGCAACTATGCGACCGCCCTCGCCTACGATTCCCAGAACCAGGACGTCTACGTGGCGATGTTCGGCCCCGACCAGGTCGTGATCATCTCGGGGACCGGCATCGTCGGGTCGGTCGACGCTGGCGTCAGCCCCAACGGGATCGTGTACGACGCGTCGAACAGGTCCATCTACGTGGTCGACGCCGGCTTCGCGGCCCCCGGAGGGGTCACGATCATCCCGAGCGGCTAGGTCTCCGACGGTTCACCGAGGGACGCTGCCGTTCAGCGTCCGCTCGCCGGCGCCATCTCCAACCGGGCGCGCATCCGCAGGCCGACCTGGACGCCGATCTGCTCGAACCTCCCCTCCTCCCCCTTCACGAGCCCGGCGTCGTCCGTCCTTCCGTCGACGAGGAAGACCCTCGCCGAACCGTGGGTGGCGACCATCCGCAGGCCGACCCTCTTCAACCCCCTCTCGATGGGCTTGGCGGCGCTGCCCGAGAGGGGCCGGTCGAGCCTGGTCTCGAACGCGTAGCCCAGCCTTCCGGAGAGGTCGATCCCCTCCAGGCCCGAGATGAACTCCCTCATCGGCCTCGACGCGGTCAGCCACTCGGTCGGCCCACCGGCGCAGACGAGGTCGCAGCTCCTCAGCGAGTCGGCGGTCACGTCCTCGGACCTCAGGCAGGACGCCTCGACGCCCGCCTCGGTGAGCCCGGACCCGAGCGACCTGGCGACCTTCTCGGTGTTGCCGTAGCGGGTCACGAAGATCACGCAGGCTCTCATCCACTCCAGCGCTCCTGCGGGCCGGCCGTTCCCGGGCCCAATTAAGCCGAGCGCACGATTCTCGCGCGTGACAATCGGCCGGGCGACCCGCCAGGGGCCCGGCGTCACCGCCGGCCGGAGGCAGCCTCCCGGTCAGAGCATCTTCTCCATGACCAGCTCGTCGTAGAATGCCGACCCGACCTTCAGCTCCTTGCTCAGCCTCCCCGCGACGACGAACCCCGCCCGCTCGTAGAGCCCCAGCGCGGCGCGCTGGTCGGGGTTCACCGCGAGCTTGACCTTGACGACGCCCTCCCTCTCACTGGCGAGACGGAGCGCGCCCTCCAGCAGCCTCGCGCCGACCCCGTGACCCCTGCGGTCCGGTCTCACGTAGACGCCGAAGACGTCGGCGACGTGGCGGGTCTTGGACCTGTCATTGAAGACTACTGCGACCGTGCCGACCGGCTCGCCGTCCATCAGGGCGAACAGGGCGTTCCCGATCCTTCGTCTCCACTCCTCCTCGCCGAGCCTCTCCTCCTCCTCGGGCGAGCTGCCGAACGCAGTCGGGTCGTTCCTGAGCGCTTCCAGCCGCAGCTCTCGGTACTCCCTCCACCGTTCCACCGGGAGCCTTTGTATCTCGAGCAAACCCCCACGCCCCCGGCGAGCGCCCGGATATCTGTTTGGCCCGCTCCCGGAGGCCGGGGCGTCCTCTCCCCGGCGTGGGACGCGCTCCGGTCGGACCGGGCCCGGCGCCCGCGACCCGATCCCCTCGCTCCGCCCTTCGCCAAGCGGCCGTCGTATGGGGTTTATTAGAGGCGGGTCGACCTGGGGCCAGTCGTGCAGACCGTCCCCCCGCCGAAGGGATCCAAAGCCAAGCGCAACGCGACCATCCTCGTGATAGCCGTCCTCGTCGGGTCGGTGGTCGTCTACTACTTCGCCGCCGGCCTGTTCAACATCCCCTCGTCCGCCATGCTCTCCGGGACGGCGTCCGTGAGCCTAGCCGGAGCGAGCGCCGTGGAGGTGGGCTTCACGAACGAGAACACCGGCCAGTCCTACGCCGCCCCGGTGGTCGACGGGGGGTACAGCATCGTCCTTCCCAACCAGCAGTCCTACACGGTCGAGATCCAGTGGTCCAGCACCTCGGCAGCGAACGGGACCTGCGATGCGGGGACGGTCTCGGTCGGGGTGGGGGCCGGCGACACCTCGCTCACCGGGGACTGGAGCTGCTAGTCCCCGGCCGTGCCGCTCGAGCCGTTCCCACCTCAGCCTGCCCACCGCTGCGAACTAGCTCGAGGTTGATCTGGTGAGCCTTCCATGCGGGACCAGGGACCCGCTCGCCCAAGCCCCATGACACCCGACCCCGCATCGATGGTGGGACACGAGCCGAGGTAATCTCCCGAGTTCGAGGCCGTCCGCGACCGGCTGGCCCCGTGCTGGGAGGGCTCGCCGTCGAGATCGAGCGCGTCGGGAGCGCCTCCGTCGAGGGCCTGGCCGCGAAGCCCACCATCGACCCGGGCGTGATGGCCGGGGGCGGAGACGACGTTCCCGATGCGATAGAGAAGCCGTAGTCGCTCGGGTACGCCCACGTCGGCGACCTCGGCAGAGGGGCGGGAGGCCTTCGATAGCCCGTCCGGAGGTCCAGAGCACCAGCTGTACGTCTGCGCAGAGGGCAGCGAGGCGTTGCGCCGCCGCCCCGCCCACCGGAGACCGCCGGCGACCACAGAGCTGAAGCGGTGGCTGGCGGCGAGGTCCGGGGACGTCCGTGAGGACTACACGGGCGCCGAGTCTGCCTTCATCGAGGGAGCCCTGAGAGACCCCGTTACGACCGGGTTCAGCCGACCCGCGCCCTTGGGGGCTGGTCCTTGACGCCCTCTCCGCCCAGGAGCGCGGTCCCCAGCTCGCGGCCTATGGACCTGAACCTCTCCTCCTCCCCCTCCTTCAGCGCCGCGCCGCCGCGCCTCCCGTTCACCAGGAAGACCCTGGCCGACCGGCGCGGCCTGAGGATCCGGAGACCCATCCTCCCGAGCTGCCTCTCGATGGCCCTGGAGGCGCTCCCGGAGAGCCACCTGTCGAGCCTCGTGTCGAACGCGAAGCATGGCTTGCCGCCCAGGTCGGCGCCCCTGAGCCTCCCCAGGAATTCCTTGACCGGGTCCGACGCGGTCAGCCACTCGGTCGGGCCGCCGACGCAGATGAGGTCGTACCGGTCGAGCGAGTCGATGGCGACCTCACGGGCGTTCGCGCAGACCGTCTCGACGCCCGCCTCCTGGAGGCCGGCCTCGAGGGCCCTCGCGACCTTCTCGGTGTTGCCGTAGAGAGTATCGTAGGCTATGCACGCTCTCGTCCCCATCCACCGTGGACGCGGAAGGCGCCGCCCGAGGCTCTTAAACCGAGAAGACGATTCTCCCTTCTGACAATCACCGACCTCCTGGGGCCTGACTCTCGAGGGAGAGCCGGGGACGGGCTTGGGGACCGCTAGCTTAAAGCCGGAGAGCGGGCCGCCCGCACCGGGTTGTCGCTCTCGAACAAGGTCTGGTACTTCGCCTACGACGCGGACGTGAACGTCGGCCAGATGAGCAGGCAGGTCGGGGAGTGGAATCTCTCGAAGAGGGCGCTGGCGAGGAGCTGCAGGCTCGCCTTCGACGTCTTCTCCTCGAAGTGGCAGGGGTGTGTCGCCAACCTGAAGCAGACGGACAGGTTCGAGGACACCGTCCACGGGGTGGTCTACCTCCTAACGGAGGATCAGTTCCTCCGCCTGCAGAAGCACGAGGGGATCCCTCCCCTGGAGCTGAAGGTCGAGCTTGAGGACGGGAACGAGATATCGCACGCGAAGACCTTTGTCCGCGCGGCCACGGCGGCCGAGCGCCCTCCTCCCGAGCCCTACAGGAGGGCTATGGAGGACGGGCTGCTGGAGCACGGCTACAAGAAGCCCCTGGTCGACCGGATCCTCGCCGGTGCCGGGACGCGCGGTCGAGCGGACGCCTAGGGGAAGCCCTCCGGCCCGACGCCGCGCCGTGAGGCGCGCAGGCCCCTCTCCGGATGGATTCTCTAACGATTTGGGAAGGATTATGGAAATCCGCTAAATAAGAAACCGCGCCGAGCGGTGCCTGTAATGATAGCGGAGGAACGGTCCCACGGCCACAGGAAGCTGCTCGTCGGCCTCGTCGTCGCGATCCTCGTCCTGGGCTCTGCGTTCATCTACGTCAGCAGCCTCGGGCAGACCAGCGCCAACGGGTCTACCGTCTCCTCCCTCCAGAGCACCATATCGAGCCTCGAGAGCACCGACAGCTCGCTCCAGTCCCAGCTCTCGAGCCTGAGCGCCTCCTCCTCGTCTGGGAACTCGTCGGTCTCCGGTATCAACCCTGAACGGATCTACTCCACCGACAGTCGGTCCATCGTCACCATCCAGGGGAGCGCGCTCGTGACCACCCAGTCGGTCTTCGGCTCAGAGTCGTCGGTGGAGACGGTCCTCGGCTCGGGCTTCGTCGTCTCCGAGTCCGGCACCTACTACGTGGTCACGAACTACCACGTCGTTAACGGGTTCACCAACATGACCGTCACGTTCTCCGACGGGGACGCCTACCCGCTCAAGGTGGTCGGGACGGACCCGTACAGCGACCTCGCCGTGGTGAGCGTCACCGGCGCGCCGGCGAGCGAGTTCGCCCCGCTCCAGGTCGTCCCGTCCTCGGATGTCGTGGTCGGCCAGCCCGTGGTGGTCATCGGGAACCCCTACGGCCTCGAGAGCTCCATGACCTACGGGATAGTGAGCCAGCTCGGCAGGACCATCCAGGAGGCGACGACTGGGAACTACTCGATCTCGGGCGTGATCCAGTTCAGCGCCCCGATCAACCCGGGGAACTCCGGGGGTCCGCTCCTGGACGCCGCGGGGGAGGTGATAGGCATCACGACGGCGACAGTGAACGGCTCGCAGGGCGTCGGATTCGCGATACCCTCGGACACCATAGCGAGGGAGCTGCAGCCCCTGATCAGCACGGGGACCTACGCCGCCCACCCGTACCTCGGCATAGCGGGCGCGGACATGAACTACCAGCTCGCCCAGGCCTCGGGGACGAACGTCACCTACGGGGTCCTCCTAGAGTCCGTCGTCTCTGGAGGGCCGGCCAGCAAGGCCGGACTGGTCGCCGGCACCAAGACGGTGACCGTCGACGGGACGGAGTACCTCGTCGGTGGGGACACCATCGTCTCGATAGACGGGGTCCGGATCGTCAACACCGACGCGCTCGCCACCTACCTTGAGGAGCACACCTCCGTCGGCCAGACCATCCAGGTGGGGTTGATACGATCCGGCCAGCTCACCACCGTGTCCCTGACGCTCGGGGCCCGCCCCTCGACCTAGTTCAGAGACAGGCACCAGGGACCATGCTGACCATCACCGCGGGCCCACAGGCGGGAGACGCCGCGGTCTCCAACGACGGCGAGGCACCCTTCGAGCGGCTCCTCTGGTGGCTCATCGCCGGGGCCGGGGGGCGCACGAGGCTGCTCCTGCTCCACAGCATCAGGGAAAGGCCCAGGAACGCGCAGAACCTCTCGCAGGACCTGGGGCTCGACTACACGACCGTCAGGCACCACCTGAGGGTCCTGGAGTCGAACAGGCTCGTGGTAGCGGAGGGAGGCAAGTACGGCAGGGTCTACTTCGTCTCGGAGGCGCTAGAGTCCCGCTGGGAGAGGCTGGAGGTCCTCAGCACGAGGCAGCTCAGGTCGACGGGCGCCAAGGAGGGGACGACGGGGAAGAAGAACGGGGGGATGAGGAAGAGGAAGAGGAGGGGGTGCCGAACGACTCCTTGACGCCCGCCCATCGGCCCGAGAAGCGCTCCCTGCAGAAGCTGTGGGTCCCGGTCGTGGTCCTGGCGGGCCTCGCCCTCGGCGAGCTCGTCTCGTTCGCGAGCACGAGCTCCGAGAGGTACGGGCCCCCTCCCGGCGCATTCGGGTACTTCCCACACTTCGAGCCCGACCCGCTGCTCCAGTTCCACGTCGTCCTCACCACCGTCGAGGTCGCCCTCCTGGTCTCACTGGTGGTGATCTACGTCCGGATGTACGCGCAGACCAAGGCGAACTTCTCGCTCGGGCTCGTCGTCGTCCTGTTCGCGCTGCTCGTCGAGGCGCTCCTGTCCTACCCCCTGGTGATAGGCTACTACGGGTCGATCTCTCTCGAGCCCGGCCTCTCGCCATCGGCCGACGTCCTGACGGTCTGCGCCTATGCGGTCTTCCTCTACCTGAGCCTCGAGTGACTCGCCGTGGCCTGGCTGACCGCGAGGAGAAGCGGAAAATATTTGATTGCCTGAGACCGGAACACAGCTAAATTGTGTATCAATGTTATATAACAAACATCTGGGCCGAAGTCCAGATTGAAGCTCTCCGCGTTCAAGGTCGAGAATTATCGCTCCCTAAAGCAGGTCTCTCTTGAGAACATGGCCGAGCTCAACGTCCTGATAGGTAAGAACAGCTCCGGCAAGTCGAACCTCCTCGAGGCGATGAACATGTTCTTCTCCGAGTTCGAGCCGGTGAAGGGCACCACCCCCGGGCTCAACGAGTACCTCTGGCACAAGGGGTCTACGGGACCGGTGGTCTTCGAGGCGACCTTCGAGGTCACGGGGGACCAGCTCACCGGGCTCCCCGCCGAGGACCAGGCGTTCCTCGGCTCGGTCTTCGGCAAGACCGTGCCGTCGATACTGAAGATAACGCGCACCCTGACCAACGCCCAGGGCGTCTGGAAGACAGACAGCATCGTCTGGGGCATCATCGTGATGGTCAAGGACGACGTCCCGCAGCTCTCGCCCAACCTGAAGATCGACTCTCCCACCCTGGAGAGGATCCTCAAGATCGTCTCCCAGATGATCAAGAACAGGTTCAGGCTCCTCGGCGCCAGCCGGGACGCCAGGGGAGGCGACCGGTTCAGGACGACGATGCTCGACGAGAACGCACAGGCCAGCCTCTGGAACCTGCAGCAGAGCACGTCCCTCCGCGACGAGGAGAAGTACGTCGAGGTCGAGACGGCCTTCTCGGAGGTCACCTCGCTCCGGCTGGACCCCGCGCAGGCCAGGCTGATGGTGAGGAAGGGGAGCCGACGGTTCCCTCTCGGCCTCGAGGGCGGCGGGACCCAGGGAGCCGCGAACGTCCTCTTCACCGCCCTGGTGGAGACCGACGACTTTACGATACTCGGGATAGAGGAGCCGGGGATCCACGGCCATCCTAGGCTGCAGCGGCGGCTATGCAGGGAGATCGAGAGGATCGCTCAGAGGAGGCAGGTGCTGATCTCGACGCACTCCCCCACGGTCGTCGACGCCCTCCCCGACGCCTCGATCTGGACGGTCGCGTTCGAGGACGGGCAGACGAGGACGGCGCGGGCCGACGATCTCCGGCGGTTGCTGCGCGAGCTAGGCTCGAGGCCCAGCGACGCGCTCTTCAGCGACCGCATAGTGGTCGTCGAGGGGGTGCCCGACAGGATGGTGCTGGAGGCCTTCGCGCGGAGGTTGGGCATCGACCTCGCAGACGTCGCGTTCGTGACGACCAGGGGCAGCGGGAGCGAGACGCCCGCCAAGGCCCTGGAGGCGCTGGTCTCGGCCGCGGGAAGGGCGCTGCTCCCCACATTCGTCATCCTGGATGCGGACAGGTCCGCCGAGGCCTCACGGCTCGTCGAGGCGAAGCTCATCCCGAAGCAGCAGGTCCACGTCTGGAAGGCGGGCTCGATCGAGAGCTACTATCCGGCCGACGTCCTGAGGGAAGCGCTCCAGTCGATCTCCACGCGCTACTCTCTCAATCTGAACGTCGGCAAGTACGTCCAGGAGTTCCAGTCGGGGAAGCTCAACCCGAACAGGATCGACATCGGCGACAAGGCGAGGCGCCTCGACTCCTCGTGGGAGATGACGCTGGCGGAGGAGGTCGCGGGGAGGCTGGAGAGGTCCCAGTCGGACCCACCCACCGAGATAAGGGACACGCTCGCCGCCATCGGGGCCGTCCAGACCGCCGCCCCTCCCGCCGTCACCTCCAGCCCGGCCTGACGGGGCCGCGGTTCAGCCAGCCAGCCCGCCGGTGCGGCGCCTCGCCCCTCTGACGGTTTTCCTATTTATTAGTGGGGCCGCCCATCGGTGGCCGCAATGTCCAGTTGCGAGGACGAGGCTCACTGCAGCGTGCACTCGGCGGCTGCCAGCCTGGGCGGGAACCTGGCGACCTTCGGGCACATCAGCGCGGTCGATAGCATGGGCGTGCCCGAGCACGGGACGGGTCCTGGAGACCGACCTCCCCCCTCCCCCAGGCCCGCGTACGTCCGCACCATCACGCTCAGGGACTGGGGACCGGAGAAGGGACGTCCGATCGAATCGGTGGAGACCGAGCGGGTCGGGCGGGTGCCGGCCGCCGAGGGGCTGGGGGAGAGGATTCTGCGCATCGTGAAGCCCGTCCGCGAGCCCCTCGGGCCCGGGGACTTCATCCAAAGGGCGTCCGAGTTCCTCGGCTCGATCGGGACCGTCCACGTCGCATCGCTCGAGGTCGACGGGACCCCCGTCTTCGTCCTCCAGGACGAGGGCTCCGGAGGCTTCCCGGCGGTCGTCCAGAAGGCGAACGAGTTCCTGGACTCGCACCCGGGTTCGGTCAGGCAGATGGACCTCAAAGTGTTCGGGAGGAGCGCCTTCTTCTTCCTGGAGATGGTCCTCACCTACAGGCCGGTGCACAGCCCGCACGAGCCGGCCCTCTCGGTGACGGTCGGCGCCAAGCCCGTCGCGCTCCACGTCGTGGAGAACGAGACGCTACAGCAGTACAGCGACAGGCTGGAGAGGCTGAGGTCGGACCCGCAGGCGAGGGCCAACATCGAGAAGCAGGTCGAGGAGAAGGGGAGCGAGCTAGTCGGCGACCTCTCCTATCACATCGCGTCGGCGTTTCCCGGGGCGCGCTTCAGCGTGATCGAGCAGGACGAGTCTGACGAGAACGCCTGAGAACCCATCGGGTCCTCAGGCGTCCGAGCGAGTGAGAAGCTATAAGACGCGTCAGCGCCGAACGGTGCCGCAGAAACCTTGGCCGTGCTGATCACCGGAGGGTCGGGGCAGATCGGGAGCTTCTTGTGCAGGAGCCTGCTCCGTTCGAACGAGCAGGTCGTCATCTACGACGTCAAGCCCAACCTGGAGAACATCCAGGACTTCAGGGACCGGGTGACGCTCGTCGAGGGCGACATACTGGACAGGGACCAGATGGTCGAGACGATACGGAAGCACGACGTCCGGACGGTCTTCCACCTGGCCGCGGTGGTGGTCCTGGAGTCCCGGGAGAACCCCGTCAAGTCGGCGAGCGTGAACTGCCTGGGCACCGCGAACGTCCTCGAGGCCAGCAGGCAGACCAGCGTCGAGAGGGTCGTCTTCACCAGCTCCTCGGCGGTGATGGGTAGGCCCGAGAGCTACCTAAAGTCCATCGTCTCCGAGGACGACATACCGCGCTGCCCGCCGGATCCCTACTCGGCCACGAAGGTCATGAACGAGGTCTTCGGGCAGCACTACTACGCACGGTTCGGGCTCAAGACCCTCTGCCTCAGGATCGCCGCGGGCTGGGGGCCCGGAAGGTACGTCGGCTTCACGGGCGTCTTCAACGACATGATCCGGAAGGTCGCACGGGGGGCACCCGCCACGCTCCCTCCGGACTTCTCCTATCCCCGGGCTCCGCTCCGATGGGTCTTCGTCGAGGAGCTCGGGGACTGCCTCGCCTACGCCGGGAGGGTCGAGGAGGCGAAGGTGAAGAGGAGGCTCTACAACGTGGGGACGAGGACCCCGTTCACCCCCGTAGACTTCATAGACGCCCTGAGGCGCATCGTCCCCGACGCCAAGCTCCAGGTGGAGTGGCGCGACAGGCCGACGGAGAGCGCGCTAAACGTCGCGGGCCCCTCGGGTCTTGACTTCGACTGCACCCGGTTCTACGACGAGCTCGGGTACCGGGAGAGGCTCGGCCTGGTCGAGTCCCTGGAGCGGGCCGTGGCCCTCGAGAGGGCCTTAGGCGGCCGCGTCGATAGCCCGGATCGATAGGCTGGTTTATCTCCTCCCTCCACGGGGACGCCCATCGAGGGAGGCAGGAAGCGCAGCTTTGGCCAGCGGGGAACCGGTCGCGGATCCGCCCTCCGCGGCGGGCGCCGAGGCCGGGAAGAGGCCGGTCCTGCCCATCCTGGGCATCCTGGACTCGATAGACTTCTCGGGCCACTTCGTGATCGTGGGGGACGTCGGCACCGGGAAGAGCACCGTGACCCCGATCCACGAGTTCGACCTCTCCGGGAGGACGAGGCAGATTATCGTCAGGGAGCCGTCGAGGGCGGCCTGCAGCGCTCTCTTCTACTCGCTCTCGGCGCTCCATCCCGAGATGGTCGACGAGCTGGCCGTGATAACGAAGGACACCAAGATCAACACGGGCGGGAGGATAAAGCTCGTCACCGACGGGGTCCTCCTGAGGATGCTGGCGGAGAACTCCGTCTTCGACACCTCGATCTACTTCGACGAGAGCCACCAGATGTCCTCGCAGCTCGAGCTCTGCATGTCGCTCGCCAAGAAGGAGGAGGCGACGGCGCGGAACCTCTTCCGCGTGATGTCGGCCACGATCGACCCGAGGGAGTTCCTATCGTTCCTGGGGATATCGAAGCTGCACCTGCTGAGCGGGCGCAGATACCCCGTCAGGCTCGAAGTGGAGCTCGCCAAGGACTTCGACGAGATGTTCAGGATCCTGTCTCTCTATCTGTACCAGCAGCCCCCGAACGAGTCCTGGCTCGTCTTCCTGCCGACCAGGCGGCTGGTCGAGAAGTACTCGGGCGGCTACCGCGGCGTCTTCATCCACGGCGGGCTCAACGGCTCGGAGATCAACGTGATCCAGAGGAGGGCCGAGGTCGAGAAGAACCTGCGGATCTTCGCGACGAACGTGATAGCGTCCTCCGTGAACGTCTACGTCGACAACGTGCTGATCTTCAACGAGGTGATAGACGGCCGAGACAAGCTCGGGGAGAAGTCGCTCCACTACAAGAAGATAGACAACAACTCGCTCCTCCAGATGATGGGCAGGATCGGCCGTTTCAAGCCCGGCCGGGCGGTGATCCTCACGGACACCCCGATTCCCAAGAAGATCGAGCCCGTGGCGGTGCGCAAGTCCCTCGAGACGGAGACCCCCTTCGACCTCGTCCTCCTCATGTCGAAGTACGGCCTGAAGTTCCGGGAGCTGGAGTTCATGTCCAGGGTCGACCCGAGGGAGGTCGCCTTCGCCGAGGATTGGCTCGTAAGGGTCGACGCCATAGACCGGCGGACGCGCAAGATAACCTGGAAGGGGGTCCTGATGAGCGAGATCCCCTACGACCCCGACTTTGGGCACATGATATCGTCCGCCATCATCGCCGGGGACTACGACGTCGCCCGCTACCTGCTGGCGAGCGGCTCGTTCGGCGACTCGCTGAACCACGCCTACCGCACGGAGCTGGAGGGCGTCGCGCGGGACTTCCTGTACGGCTACGACCGCTCGAACGAGCTCAACATCAAGGCGCACCTCCTCAGGGGCTACTCGGAGGACCCGAACGGCTCGTACGCGTCGAGGCTGGTGGCGAACGGGATCTTCATGGGGTTCGTCGAGGAGGCCTGGAAGAACTACGAGGCCGCAAGAGACGCGCTGAACGACCTGCTCCTCTCCGCCCAGAGGGAGACGGTCCCCGAGCCGGTCGTCTCGGACCTCCCCGTCTCCAGGCTCCGGCCCTATCTCGAGGACTGCCTCTCGTTCGAGGAGTTCGGCCTCCACCAGAGGAACGAGCACAACCTGCACCACATGGCCATCGAGGGCCCGTTCTTCGCGAGGACGGTCACGATGAACTACAGGCGCATCCTGTTCGACATCGTCGCAATGAACCCGCCCGAGATGAAGCGCCACCACCACCGGGGCAGGCGCTAGCCCGCGGACCGGCGTCGTTCGTCTTCCGCCCACCCCACGTCGGTCACCCCTGCGGCAGCCTCGGCATCCCGTTCTCCGACAGGCCCCTCACGACCGCAGACCAGGCCGACAGCACGTTCGCCGGTTCGTATCCGCCCCCTCCCATGGCGATGATCCTCCCACCGCAGACCTCGTGGGCCAGGGAATGGAGGCGGCTAGTCGCGTGTGCGTGCGCGGCCGGAGAGTAGGCCAGGTGCGTCAGCGGGTCCCCCTCCAGGCCGTCGGCACCGCACTGCAGGAGGATGAGGTCGGGCCTGGAGCGCCTGACGAGCTCCTCGACCCTCTGGAACGCCCCGACGAACTCCGAGTCCCCGGCGCCGGGAGGGAGGGGAAGGTTCAGCTTCGTGCCCGCGGCCTCCCCCCGCCCGGTCTCACCGGTCCTGCCGGTGCCCGGGAAGAGGAACCGACCGTCCTCGTGGACGTCCCCTATGATCACCCTGGGGTCGCCCTCGAAGCCATAGAATACGCCGTCGCCGAAGTGGGCGTCGATGTCGACGTAGGCCACCCTCCCTATCCCGAGGGTCGAGAGGGCCCTGCACACCGCGACGGCCGCGTCGTTGAAGACGCAGAACCCCTCGGCCGCCCCCTCCCTGGCGTGGTGCAGGCCCCCAACGGGGTTGAAGAAGTGGTCCAGCCCGCCCTCGAGGACCAGCCTCAGCCCGTTCAGCGTGTTCCCGACGGGATAGAGGGACGCCTCGTAGACCCCCTCGAAGGAGGGGGTGTCGCCCCCGTCGAGCGGTCCCGCTCCGCGGCGAGACGACTCCCTGACGAAACTCACGTAGTCGGGGGTGTGGAACAGGAGAAGGTCCTCCTCGGTGGCTGGCACGGGAGCGACCAGCTCGAACCCCTCGGCCGAGCCGAGCCACCGGGCGAACGGGACGGTCCGGGCCGCGTTCATGGGGTGCGGGTGCGGGAACGAGTAGAGGTCCGACTCCTTCCCGAACGAGACCCCGAGCCTGCAGCCGTCCGGACGCGGCACGCCCTCTCCGGCGTCGGAGCGGATAATAATCCTGGCGGGAGCCGGCCCCGCGCCGCGCTCCGTCCTCGGCCGGAGTCCCTTCCACCTCGCCTCGCTCGGGAGGGATAAATATCGAAGGCCGGGCGCCGCCGACCATGAGCCAGAGCGTCGGCAGGCCGATAGACGTAGGGGATTCCCTCTCCAGGTCCGCCCGCCTCGTCATCGAGAGACCGGCGCTCATGCTGCCGCAGTCCGTCGTCCTGGTCCTGTCCCTCGCAGGAGCCGCCCTGGGTGGCTCCTCGCTCGGCTATCTCCGGCTGGCCCTCGACGTGGTCTCCGGGCTGGTGACGGTGATCGTGGTGGGAGCCTATCCGTCGATGGTCCGGGCGGCGCTCACCGGCGGGCCTCTCTCGGTGACGGACTCGATGCGGATGGCGTTGCGGAGGTTCTGGACCCTGCTCGCCGCTGGCATCCTGGTGGGGCTGATCGTGTTCCTGGGCGTCTTCGCCCTCGTGGTGGGCGCGATCGTCTTCGCGACCTGGTACGCCTACACCGTCCCCGCGGTGATGCTGGAGGACAAGGGCGCCCTCGCCGGCATGGCCGCCAGCAAGGCGTTCGGGCGCGACAAGAAGCTCAGCACCTTCGCCATGTTCCTGGCCCTCGGGGTCATCGAGATCGTGATACTCTTCATCGGGTTCCTGGTCGCGCTGGGCTCGTCCTCGTTGGGGGCGGTCATCACCTCGCTCCTCTCGGTCCCGCTGGGTGCCTTGGAGGGGGCGCTGATATCCTACGTCTACATCACCTACGGGCCGTCCTCGGTCCCGGCCTCCTCCGCGGGAGTCTCGGGCTGGGGGGACGTTCCTCCTCCGGCGACCCCGCAGCCGCCACCCTTCCAACCGTCTGGCCCATCCGCGGTCCCTCCCGCGAGGTTCTGCCGGTTCTGCGGTTCGCCCCTCGAGCCCGACTCGAAGTTCTGTAGCGCCTGCGGGAACGCGCTGTGAGCCCCTCGCACCGGCGCCCGGAGTCGCTCACCTGAAGCCGGCCGCGACGGACTCCCTCAGCCTCTTCGAGGCCCCTCCTCCTCTTCTCTCCCGCGACCGTTCGCTTAAATCACCGCACCCCCGTCCCGCGGCTGAGCGCCTATCATGGACTCGAGATGCAGACGGTTCGAAGGCAAGGTCGTCCTCGTGACCGGTGCCGCGAGGGGCATAGGGCTGGCCGTCGCAGCGGCCTTCGCAGCGGAGGGCGCGGTGCTCGCGCTCAACGACGTCTCGGACGACAACCTCCGGACAGCCCTCTCGCGCGTCAGAGAGAGCTCGCCCGGCAGCAGGTCCTATCGCGCCGACGTGACGAGCGCGTCCGAGGTGCGCGAGATGGTCGACCGGATCGAGGCGGACCTCGACTGCGTCGACGTGCTCGTCAACAACGCAGGCATAGCCCTTCCCACCGGTACGCTGGACATCTCGGAGCAGGAGTGGGACCGGGTCCTCTCGGTCAACCTCAAGGGGGCCTTCCTGGTCTCCCAGCGGGTCATCGCCCTGATGGTCAGGAAGAAGAGGAAGGGGAGGGTCGTGATGATGGGCAGCCTCTCGGGCAAGATGGGCGGCGTCGCGACCGGTCTGCACTACAGCGTCTCCAAGGGCGGGCTGATCGTGATGGCGCGCCAGCTGGCGCGGGAGTTCGCCCCGGCCGGGATAAACGTCAACGCGGTCGCGCCCTCGTTCGCCGACACCGACATGCTGAAGGACCTGAAGCTAGAGTCGAAGAAGGAGGAGCTCGCCAGGATGAACGTCATACCGCGCCTGGCGACACCCGACGACGTCGCGAACGCCGTCCTCTTCCTGAGCGCGGATGCGTCGTCCTTCATAACGGGAGAGACGATTAACGTGGCCGGCGGCCGCCTCATGGACTGAGGCCCAAGCCGGCTCCCCCTCGACACCCGCCGCCCACCCCTGAGAGCTGAGCGAGCGGACGACGGGGCTCGTCGCCGCACGGCCGCAGGGGGTGACCGTCGTCTCCTAGGCGCCCGGAGGGAAGACCCTGTCGTAGGCTTCCTTGGCGCGGAGCCTGAGCTCCTCCGCCTCAGCCAGCTCGCTGGAGTGGATCTCGCCGCGCCTCTTCCAGAGCCAGGAGTAGAACGCCTCGATCTTCATGAAGTATCCCTCGGAGAGGGCCTGCACGTCGACGTCCTCCTTCAACGACTCCAGCATCCTCCTCTGGTTGTCGTTCCATTCGTCCCAGGCCTGCAGCTGCTTCACCCGTATCCTGAACGGGACGTCCTGACCGCGGACGAGAGAGGCGAGCAGCGAATCGACGTGCGGCGAGACGGCGCGCAGCCCCTGGGCCAGCTTGAACTCCGGCTCGTAGGTGAACCGCCTGTCGATCTCGGACTGGATCTCCTTCGCGGGCTCGGTCTCCCCGTAGAGCTTCCTGCAGTGCCTCCTGGTGTGGTCGATCGCCTCGTAGGCCGAGGAGACGAAGGACTCGAGCCTGCGCGCTACCTCCTCGACCGCGAGCGCCAGCGCGGGGTTCTCGGCCCCCTGGGGAGACGAGGCGGCCTCCCTCCTCAGGGAGGCGAGCGACTGGACGAGCTCGTCCCTGTTCCTCGAGACCATCCTGAGGACCCTCTTCTCGTTGTTGATCTCGCTGTGGACCCTGAACCCGGGCGAGCCCTTGAACTCGTTCGTTAGCCTCCTCAGCTCGGCGGCGTCGGCAGCCATCGGCGCCCGGCCTGGCGCTGCGGGATATTTGCTTGTCTGCCCGCCCCCCGCCTACTGCTTGGACGACTGGCCGGGCTTGGCTCCCGGCAGCGGCGTCGCCGGGGCAGTCGCCGAGCCGGCCATCGTTACCGAGCCCGTCGTCACGGACGGAGAGGAAGAGGGGGAGCTGCTCCCGTCTCCTCCGCCCTCATCGCCGCCGTCCGTCCCGTCCCCGACCAGGTTCGAGACGTAGGGCTGCTCGTGGGGCCTCTGGTACGGCGCCAGCGGTCTGGCGCCCTCGCCCGAGAGCAGGGTCGCCAGGTACGTGGTCAGGATGGTGTTCGAGGCGCCGCCCGCCCCGCCGTCGGACATCACCAGCGTCCTCGGGGTGATGACCTCGGGCTGGACGTCCTTGAGCCTGTCGAACGCCCCGAGCAGCGCCACCCTGTCCGAGCCTATCACGTCGGCCTGGGCGTGGTAGGCGTCGGCCTGAGCCTCCCCGACCCTCCTCACGGCGGCGGCGTCTCCGTCGGCCTTGATGATCGTCGAGTCCCTGTAGCCCTCGGCCTGCTTGACCGCGGCCTTGGCGTTGTTGGCGTTGATCTCCACCTGCAGCGCCGCCTGGACGACGACCGGCTGGAGGTTCGCCCTGGCGGTCTTCTCCTGGACGGCGATCCTCTGCTCCTCGGCCAGGGCCTGCTGCTGGTACTGGGCCTGCTGCTGCATCGCGATCTCCTTCTGCGTCTGGGTGGCGAGCAGGTTCTCGTCGACGTCTATGTACGAGATGAGCAGGTTCTGGGCCTCCACGTGGTACTTCTCGAACTCGGTCCTGGCCTTCTCTAGCGCCTCCTGCTGGAGCTGGGTCCTCGACTGGACAAACTCGAGGGCCTTCTTCTCCCCCGCGTTGTTCCGGAACGACGCGTCGATCAGGGGGTGGACGATCTGCTGGATGAGGTTGAAGACCGAGCCGAACCTGGCGATGACAAAGGCGGCGTTCTCCGGGTTGATCCTGATGACCATGCGGACGTCGACCTCGAGCTGGAACCCGTCCTTCGACGTGACCTTGAGCTGGTTGAACTGGAAGTAAGACACCCCCTGGACCGTCTGGGGCGTGAGGTAGGGGTAGTCCGAGGTGTCCTTGGTCGGGGCCGCGGGGGCCCTCGACATCGTGGGCGCCGAGGGCCTCTCGGTGTCGGCCCAGTCGACCATGATCGCGCTCGTCGGGACCGGGTAGGCGGTGTATGCGACGGTGTTGAGGTTGTACTTGCCCGGCGCGATGGGGTCCTTCCAGATCCCCCGAGTGCTCTTGTCGGTCACCAGAAGGGTCTCGGCCTCGTGGATGTCCTCGTCCATCGTCGTCGCGCCCGGGGCGACCGCCGGGACCTGGCTCCTCTCGAGCTCCTCCCCGACGTTGGACCTGATCACCGCGACGAACCCCGGCGGTATCTCGTAGACGTCGTTCACCTTCACGTTGAAGAGCAGCGTGTTGATGTAGTACTGGCCCGGCTGCAGGGTGGCCAGCTGGGGCCCCCTGTACCCTTCGCTCTCGACGAACGCCTGTCCGTCCTGGAAGTAGTTGTGCGACCTCGCGCTGGGGTGCGCGCCGTCGGGCGCGGTCAGCGGCTCCGGCGCCACGATGAGCCTCGAGGGAAGGGGCTGCCCGTCCTGGGCCGTGATGAGCCCGATCTTCTCGGGGAGGATCAGCGTCGCCTTGATCTTGGTCACGGCGAACGCCAGGGTGTTTATCCTGTAGCGGCCGGGGCGGAGGATGCCGATCTGGGGGCCCTTGAACCCTCCGTTGTCGAGGAACTTCTCGGCGTCCTGGAACTGGTCGCACTCGACCTCGTCCCCGAGCAGCCTTCCCTTGGGCAGGGGACGGCCGTCGACCGACTCGATCAGACCCACCTCGTCGGAGGCGATCTCGGTGATCGTGACCTTCCTGACGTTCCAGATTATCGGGTTCCTGAAGTAGAGTCCCGGCATCAGCGTGTGCGCCTGGATGCCGATCTGGCCGTGCCTCGCGATTATCTGGCCCTCGGGCATCGTCAGCCCCGAGAACTTTCGGACTAGGATCCCCACCTCGCTCGATCGGACCTCGAAGACCCCCTTCAGGATGAACGCGATGACGGCCAGCCCCGCGACTGCGGCCACGATCAGGAGCGTCTCGTCGACCAACTCGCTATGCCTCCTTTGTCCGGAAAGTGAAAACTTCTATAAAGTTTTTCTCAAGTTTTTCCCTTTTCCTCCTCCCATGGCGTCGCCTCCGCGGCGCGGGCGATGCTTTTCTACACCTCCGCCCGCCTCGCCTGGCGTGGATTGGGCGAGAAGGATCTTCGTCAGGAACGCCAGGCTCTACGAGCTCGTCCTGGAGGGGATGTGGGAGCGGGGCGAGGAGGACGCGCTCGCGATATCGAGCCTCCTCCAGGAGAGGGGGATGGGCACCACGACCCGGATCCTCGACGTACCCTGCGGGACCGGGAGGGTCGGCCTCCCCCTGGCCCAGCTGGGGTACACCGTCGCCGGGGTAGACCTCTCGCCCCACCTGGTCTCGGTGGCGTCCACGAAGGCCCGGAGGCTGGGCGTCGCCTCCAGAGTGTCCTTCGCGACGGGCTCGATGTCGGACCTCACCGCCTTCGCAGAGGGCTCGTTCGACTGCGCGATCAACGTCTTCACGAGCATCGGCTACGGCACCGAGCGCGACGACGAGGCGTTCTTCGGGCAGCTCAGGCGCGTCGTGAAGCCCGGAGGGGCCTTCGTGATCTCCGGGCTCCGGAACAGGGACTACATCGTGAACCACACCGCCCAGAACGTCTTCGAGGAGAGCGAGAAGCTGCTCGTGCTCGACCGCTACTCGTTCGACGTGGCCAGCTCTCGAGAGCGGGGGTCGTGGAGGTTCTACCTGAAGGTCGGGAGCGCGCTGAAGTTCGCCGGAGAGTTCCCGACCGACATCAGGGTCTACTCGCCCCACGAGCTCGTCTCGATGCTCGATGCGACCGGCTGGCGCCTCGCCGGGCTCTACGGCTCGCTGCTGACGAGGGCTCCCTTCACCCCGGCGTCACCCGTCTGCGCGCTCGTCGCCGAGGCGGTCTGAGCGAGCCGCGCCTTCTGGGCGCGGCTCATCCCCTTTATCTGGCGCTCCCTCCTCAGCGCCGAGGACCGGCTCCCGCAGGGCTCGTGGTAGACCAGGACGACGGGCCTGCGCGTCCTGGTGAACCGGGCGCCCCTCGCCCCGCTGTTGTGCTGGTCCACCCTCCGCTCGATGTCGACGGTGCACCCGGTGTAGAACTCCCCGGTCCTGCACCTGACGATGTAGACCTCCCACACGGCCGCGCTCACCCAAGAAGATAAGAACCCCGCGGCGATAAACGATTGCCAATGACGTACGAGAAGAAGGAGTCGCAGATGCGCTGCCCGGGCTGCAAGAGGTTCTCCCTGAAGAGGGGGGCGACAGCGGTCTCGTGCGGCACCTGCGGGTACACCCTCTCCCCCGGGGAAGAGGCCCGGTTCAGGCTCTACGAGCTTCTAAAGTGAGGTCCCAGGGCCGAGGCGGCCCGTCGTCTCTCAGCCCTTCTTCCCGTTCACGATGCCGTAGACGACGCGCATGCAAGCGTCCATCACGAACGGGATCCCGTTGGCGCCAAGCATCATCTTCGCCTCTTCGTTCTCGAGCCCCGACTGCGACCAGAAGACGTACTCCCTTCCCTGCCTCTTCGAGAGGTCGATCACCTGGCGCGCCACCTGCGGCAGCTCCGCGCTCGGCCTGAAGACCTCGACGATGTCCACCTCCCTCGCGACCTCATCCGGGAGCGACCCTAGCGAGGGGAACGCCCTCTCGCCGAATATCTCACCGGCCGAGGGGTTGATCGGGACTATGCGGTACCCCTTCTCCTTGAGGAAGGCGGGGATGACGTGCGCGTCCTTCTGCGGGTTGGTCGAGGCGCCCACGACCGCGATGACCCTGCTTCCCTTCATGACGTCCAGAGGGGAGACCGTGGCGCTGGTCATGGGTGGAGACGGGCCTCCCCCGTTTATATCTCTCCCTCCTTTCTCCCTCCCCTTGCGCCGACCCGCCGTCTCACTTTGTGACGAGGGTGAGTATGTCCTCGTCCATGAGCCTGTGGGTCAGCCCGACGCGCTGGCCGCCGAACTTGACGGACCTCCCCCAGATCAGGGCATACCGGAACTCGTCCTTGATGTTCCTGTGGACCTTGTTGCAGACCTCGAGGACGCTCGAGCCGTTCCTGATGATCATGGGCTCCTCAAAGTCCGTCTCGCCGGTCCTCCTCCGCATGTAGATCCTGACAAAGTCCAGCTTCTTGTATATCTCCTCCTTGAGGGCCGCTATGTTGACGCCCGCCTCGGCCGAGACCGGGACGAACTTGTAGGGCAGCTTCGCGGTGAGCTCGTTGGTGAATCCGGCGTTCACGAGGTCTATCTTGTTCATGACCGTCAGCGACGGGCTGTAGACCCTGTTCCCGAGCAGGACGTCGATCAGCTGCTCGTCGTCGATGTCCTCCCTTAGCACGACCCGGGCGCTGTTGTACTCGTAGACCCGGAGCATCTCCTTCACGAGCTGCTCGGTGATCTTCGTCAGCTTCACCGTCGAGGTGACCGCGATCCCCCCCGAGGTCGACGACTCGATGACGACGTTGGGAGGCTCGACGTCGACCCTTATCCCTGTGCTCCTCAGCTCCTTCTCGAGCAGCATCCTGGCCTCGGGTTGGAAGACGTCGACGACGAAGAGGACCAGGTCGGCGTTCCTGGCGACCGCGAGGACCCTCTTCCCGAGACCCCTCCCCGAGGACGCGCCCTGGATGATGCCCGGGAGGTCGAGGACCTGTATCCTCGCGCCCTTGTAGTCCATCACCCCCGGGACGACGTCCAGCGTCGTGAACTCGTAGGCCGCGACCTTCGACTTTGCGTTCGTCAGCCTGTTCAGCAGGGTGGACTTGCCGACGGACGGCAGCCCTATCAGCACGACCGTCCCGTCCCCGGACTTCTTCACGTCGAAGCCCAGGGCGCTGCCGGACCGCCTGGACTGCTGCTCCTCCTGCTCCTTTCTCAGCTTGGAGAGCTTGGCCCTGAGGAGCCCCACGTGGTGCTCCGTCTTCTTGTTGACCTGCGTCCGGTGCAGGTCGTCCTCTATGCGCTTGATCTTCTCAGGGATGCCCAAGCTCGACCGGTCTCCACGATGCGCTCTTCTCTTCGGACCTCGCCCACCGCCCACGACTTAAACGTTCAAATGCGCTCTCCGCGGGCGCGGACCCGCCTTGATGTGCGACCGCTGCCACGCCGGACAGATGCTCGAGTACCAGAGGAAGGTCGGCGCCGGCCCGAAGGCGACGACCCTGCTGGGGAGGAAGTGTGAGAGGTGCGGGTACACGCAGCTCGACAGCGACGACGACGTCTGGGCGGCCGTCGGCCTCTAGGCGGCTCCCGGCCCTAGGCGTATTCGCTCCTGTCGACCACGTTGAGGACCTCCTCGCCCCTGAAGTAGCGCAGGACGTTCTGCACCGCAGCCCGCAGCGGGCCCCTCCCGGCCACCGCGCTCGGTCCGGAGGCGTGCGGGGTGCCTATGAAGTTCCCGAGCTCCAGGAGGGGCCGCCTCGGAGAGTAGGACTCCTCCCCGTCCGCCCCCGCCCACCAGACGTCCGTGGCGTAGCAGAACCCGGCGTTGGCGACCAGGTGCTCGTAGATCGCGTCCTCGTCGACGACCTCCGCCCTCGCGACGTTCACCAGGACCGCGTCCCTCTTCATCGTCGAGAGCTCGGCCCGGCCGATCATGCCCCTGGTCGACCCGTTCAGGGGGACCGCCAGCACCAGCGCGTCCGAGTCGCGCAGGACCCTCTCGAGCCCCTCCCTGCCTCGCAGCACCGCTATGCCCGGCGCCTCCTCCCCCTCGCCGGCCGGTCTCCTGGCGAGCGCAGCCACCTCCATCCCGAACGACCTCCCGATCCTCGCGACACCCCTCCCGATACCGCCGTAGCCGATGACCCCGAGCGTCCTGCCCTTCAGGACGAGGACCTCCCTGCCCAGCTCCGGGGTGGGCGGTCTCACGAAACCCTTCTGCCTCATGGCCGCGTCGAACCTCACGATCCTCTTGGCGGCCGAGAGCAGGAGGCCCCAGGCGAACTCGGCCACCTCGTCAGAGTAGCCTCCGGCGTTGCTGCAGACCACGACCCCACCGGGGAGAGCCCCGAACGGCACGTGGTTGACACCCGCCAGCCCCGACTGGACCAGCGAGAGCCGGGACATCCTCGCGACCCTGGCGCGGTCGAGCCTTCCAGGCCAGAGCTGGACGAGGAGGCAGTCCACCGAAGGGAGGAGCGCGTCCAGCTCGTCGTCCTTCAGCTCGCTCAACCGATGGACCTCGGCGTGCTCGGCCACCCCCTCGAACTCCTCCATCGGGAAGTCCGACCCGAGGAGGAGGATCCGCTTGGCAGCTCCCTCTTTCAACGGAAGCCTCTAGTTCGCGCTCTATTCAAACCCTCCAGCAAAACCCATTAATCGAAGAGGACCGCCGCGGCCGCGTTGGCCAAGCGAGCCTTTACGATCGACACCGGCGGGGAGAAGATCGAGGTGGAGGGCCACGAGCACAAGAACGTCGCCGTGAAGTACCTCATGAAGAGGAGGAGGAGCCTCCTCTCCACCAAGGACCCCGAGAAGGTCGAGCGGCTCTTCACGGAGCTCCCCGTGAGGGTCTCGATAGTCGGGAAGCAGGTCACCAGGTCCTACGTCGTCGCCTGGGAGAGGACGGGCACGGGCGAGTTCGCGGGAGCCAGGTTCACGTTCACGATGGAAGAAGAGAAGGCCTGACCGCGGATGCCCACCCCGCAGGAGGACGCCCTCGAGCAGCGGTTCAAGGCCCTCGTCGTCGCGACCATCCTCGACTCGGACCCCGAGGGCGCCCTCGACCTCCTCTGCGAGCACTACAGGGTCGAGCGGCCGAAGCTCGGGGTAGGCGTCGTCAAGGGGAGGTCCAAGGGGGTCCTGGCCGTCTACTCCGCCAACAGGAAGGAGATACTGGCCGCCAGGCGCGAGTACCTCTACGACCCCTTCACGATACTCCACGAGTTCTACCACCACCTGCGGCAGTTCGCCGGGGCGCACCGGGGTACGGAGAAGTACGCCGACAGGTTCGCCATCGACTACATCGCGGCCTACCGCGCGCTGGCGGAGCAGAGCTCGCGCCCGCCCGACTGAAGGCGACTCCGGTCGTCCGTCGGCCTAGGTGCCCTTGAGGGCGCCCGCGTCGTCCCTGAGCTCGTAGGTCTCCTTGGGCCTGATGAGCCTGCCGTAGACGTAGCCCAGGAGGACGCCGAAGACGAGGGCCTCGACCAGCCCGGTCCCGACGCCCGAGAGGTAGTACCCGACCCCGTAGGAGAACAGGTCGCGCAGGCCTATCAGGACGCTCAGCAGAAGCCACAGGCACAGCCCCACGACGACCCCCTTGACGACGGGGGTCCGTCCGGGGATCCTCTCCACGGCCCAGCCGTAGACGGCGCCGACCACGAGGCCGCCGACAACGCCGAGGACCGCCGCGACCACGGGGGCCGCGACGAGCGCGATGTCGTAGAGCTGGTCGGGGGTGTACTCGGATGCGACGGTGGAGTTGGCGGGCAGGCTCTTCCCGATCGCCGATACTATGGTGCTCTTGTCCGAGAGCAGCACGTAGTACGACGAGATCGCCAGGAAGATCCCGTAGACCACGCCGGCGACGAGCCCCGCGACCGCCCCCTTGCCTGCGCTTCCCATGGGGCGCCCGGCGCCCCCCTACGCTAACAAACGTTTCGCCGAGTCGGCGGGGTGGGCGCTCAGCGGGTGGCGGGGGCCTGCGGCCGATCCTGCTGGCCCGCCCCCTGCTCCTGCGACCACCTGATGGCCCACTCGCCCAGCTGCTTCAGGATCGTGTTCAGCTCCACGCCCTTGGGGGTCAGGGTGTACTCGACCCGGGGAGGGCTCTCTGGGAAGACCCTCCGGGCGACCACCCCGTGCTTCTCGAGCTCGCCCAGCCTCTCGGCGAGGCTCGTGGCGCTGATCCCCTCGATCCTGCGCTTCAGCTCGTTGAACCGGGCCGGCTCGTGGAGCCCCAGCGCGTGGATCACCGGTAGAGTCCAGACCTTGGTCATCTCGTTCCACGACGCGTGGATCACCTTGCACGAGTCCAGGACGTTCTGGTTAATCTCCACGGATTTGCTCAGGTCAGGATTACCTACTAAGGGGCAACGGACTACTACATATATAAGTACGACCGTGCGAGTTCAACGCGTGAACCCGATGCACGGAGAGCCGAAGGGGGGAAACCACCCGCGGGACGCGGACGTCTCCCCCCGGGACATGGAAGTCCTCCGCTTCATAGGCGAGGAGGCGCTGCTGGGGTTCACCTTCGAGGGGCTGAAGAGGAGGCTCGGGGCCCACTCGGAGACGCTGTCGAGGATACTCGACCGGCTCGAGGAGCAGCGGATCCTCGAGAAGACCGAGCACGGGTACCGGGTTACCGAGAGAGGCAAGGAGGTCACGAGCCTGCGGCAGCTCGCGGCGTCGGAACCCAGGGTGACGCTACTCAGGACGCTCCTCCCGCACGTCGAGAACCCCCGGGAGGCCATCGCGAACCTGCACGGCCGCTGGTTCGGCCCGCTCAGGTGGCTCGGGTACTCCGAGGACGAGAAGGGCACCATCATGAAGTGGATCACGGAGGACGGCAGCATACAGGTCGACGCCATCTTCTCGGGCGGGGACCTCACGATAGAGGGGCGGATCAGGGAAGGCAAGGACCTCACCGACGCGATCAGGGCCTCGCACCAGCTCGTCGGCTACATCTCCCGGGTCTACCCGTCGGCCCCGACCCGTAGGGTCGCCTTCTACTCGACCGACGGCGCGCTCGCGTTGCCCAACTGACCGGTCGGCGCGTGTGACCGGGTTCTCGGAATCCCAGTCAACAAGTACACGCCCGTTCTTCACTCTTTCAGTGACTAGAAACAGATGAGCAATACAACAAAGTCGGAATCGGTAGGAATCCTGGAGAGCTTCTCCAGCGCCATCGCACAGGTGGCGGAGAACGCAAGCCCCTCCGTCGTGAGCGTCAGCTCCGACGGGAGGAACGGCACTGGGATCGTCTGGGACGACCAGGGGCACGTCGTCACGGCCTGCCACGTCGTCCAGGGGCTCGACGAGGTCGAGGTCACCTCGAGCGAGGGGCGGTCCCTCCGCGCCACGGTCGTCGGCAGTGACCGCGCCTCGGACCTCGCCCTGCTGAAGGTCGAGGGAGGGCCGCTGGGCGCGCCCATCGCCAGGGGCGATTCTGGCTCGCTCCGCATCGGCCAGTTCGTCCTGGCGCTCGCCAACCCCCACGGGACCAGGGCGAGCGCGACGTCCGGGATCGTCACGGGGGTGAACCGCAGCATCGGCGGGTGGTGGGGGGTGGGCATCGAGGACGCCGTCGTCACCGACGCCCGTCTGAACCCGGGCTATTCGGGGGGCCCGCTCGTCGACGCGTCGGGCAGGATGGTCGCCCTGAACGTCGCCTACGTCTCGTCCAGGGGCATAGCGGTCCCGATCCAGAGGGTCTCGAACACGGTCGAGAGGCTCGCGTCCGGCAAGGCCGTCGGCCGCGCCTACCTGGGGATCGTCACCAACCCGATACCCATCCCCGAGGACCTGGCGAAGGCCCCTGAGGTCGGTCAGGACTACGGCCTGCTCGTCCTCTCGGTCGAGGCCGGGAGCGCGGCGAAGGAGGCGGGCCTCGCGTTCGGCGACGTCCTGCTCTCGCTCGACGGGAGCGCCGTCACCGGGTTCCGCGACCTCACACGGCAGCTGACCGAGGAGAAGATCGGCAAGACGCTCGGGGTGAAGGTCCTCCGCGGGGGCAGGGCCGAGGCGCTCTCGGTCACCCCCCGACAGGCGCCGGCGGAGAGCGACTGAGATGGCGCCCTACGCCGCAGACCCCCGGGGACCGGCCCCGGGCCCATCCATCCCTGAACCCGGGCCGCCGGTGCGGCCCCCCTGGTGATAGCGACATGCCACTTACCGCTCTGGAGAGCCAGGTCACGGGCGCGATCGAGAAGCTCAGCGAGAGCGTCGTGGGGATAGACAGCACGAAGCTCACGCGCGACAACCGCTTCGGGCTCGTCCCGATCGAGGGGCAGGGGTCGGGCGTGATCATCGACCCGCAGGGGACGATCGTCACCAACCACCACGTCATAGACGACGCCTCCAAGGTCCAGGTCCACCTCAAGGACGGCAGATCGCTGGTGGGCCAGGTGGTCGGCTCGGACCCGGCGACCGACGTCGCGCTCATCAAGGTGAACGCCGACGGCCTCCCCTTCGCGGAGCTGGGCGACTCGGAGTCGCTCAGGGTCGGCCAGTTCGTCCTGGCCATAGGCAACGCGCTGGGCCTCCCGGGGGCTCCGACCGTGTCCATGGGCGTCATAAGCGCCCTGGGGCGGCCTCTCCCGGGCTCGGACTTTGTGCTCGAGGGGCTGGTGCAGACCGACGCGGCCATCAACCCGGGCAACAGCGGCGGCCCGCTCGCCGACCTCGAGGGTAGGGTCATCGGCCTGAACACCGCGATGATCCCCTTCGCGCAGGGTGTGGGCTTCGCGATCCCGTCCGACACCGTCAAGAGGGTCATCGACCAGATCTCGAAGCACGGCAGGGTGGTGAGGCCCTGGCTCGGCATCTCCGGCATGGACGTCAACCCGTCGATAGCCCGGCGCTACGGGCTCTCGGTCGAGGCGGGCGTGCTGCTGGCAGAGGTGATGAGGGAGAGCCCCGCGTACGCCGCGGGCCTCCGCGAGGGGGACATCATCGTCGGCATCGGCGAGAGCAGGGTCGAGCAGATGAAGGGGCTCGTGACCGCCCTCTCCAGGTCCGCGATAGGGGAGAAGGTGACCGTGAGCTTCGTCAGGACCGGGACGACCTACGAGGCGGAGATCCGTCTGGCCGAGACGCCGGTGCCCGTCCTCACGCGGCGCCGCTGAGACCCGGCGGGCCGCCCCCGCACCATCGGGGCTCGGACGCGATCCGGGTCCCGATCTCTTCTTCGCTTCCTTCTCAGGCCTGACCCGGCCGCGCTCGCTGCCTCCTCGACAGCAGGATGCCAGCCGCCAGCGTCAGGACGCCTATCGCCAGCGTCGCGACCCCCTGGTACACCCAGGCCTGGTTGTTGAACATGAACGACGACCCGGGGCCGACCATCCCCATCCCCTGCAGCGTGAAGACCAGACCGGCGAGCGCGAGGAGTACGCCGACCAGGGACAGGAGCAGCGGGATGGGCCTCAACGACGAGCGGTCGGGCGCGCTACCGGTAGATTAGCGTTCTCCCAAGAGGCTGGACCGCCTTACCGCGTCATGACCGCCGGCTGTCGTCGTCGCCCTCCTCCTCCTCCTTCTCGGCTTCGGCCTCCCCTCCGCCGCTGAGCAGGGCGCCGTACCTCTCCTCGAACGCCGCCTCGTCCAGGGGGTGGACCCTGGCGATCTCGAGGTTCTCCCTCACGTGCGCCGGGTCCTTCTGCCCGACCAGGGGCGCGACCACGGCGGGGTGCGCCGACCGGGCGAACTGGAGGAGGGAGAGCGCCCTCGACCCTCCGAGCTCCGGGACCTTCGGGTGCCTCAGCAGCCGGCCCTCGCCCAGCGGGGCGCTCGTGAAGACCCCCAGCCCGAGCCTCTGGGCCGCCTCGAACGCGGTGAGCGGCTCGTCGGCTATCCTCTGGGTCTTCGCCGTGAGGGCCTCGCTCATCCCCGGGTTGAACGGCAGCTGGATGAATCGGAAGCCGTGGTCGTCCCCCCCGACGTTCTTGGCTACCTCGACCAGGTCGTCGAGGCTCGCGTACTCCGGCTCTCCGCGGGGGACCCGGAAGCAGCTCCAGGAGGCGACGCCGTACCACCTCAGCCTCCCGGCGGACCTCTCCCTCTCGTAGAGCGCGAAGGCGTCGGCGACGCGCTCCAGGAACCTCCTGTAGCCTATCTCGGCCATCCAGGACTCGGCGGCGTTGTGGAGGTAGACCAGGTCCAGGCACCCCAGGCCGAGGTTCCTCAGGCTGCGCCCGATCTGGTCCTGGAGGAACCGCGGGGCCATCGAGTGGACCTCGCCCGCTATCTCGTCGACCTTCAGCCTCCCCGGCCTGACGTACTCCTCCTGGACGTACCTCCAAAAGTCCCTGGGCTGGTCCCCGTCGGAGGTGAGGTAGCCGTTCTTCGTGGCTATGAAGAGCTCCTCCCTCCCGATCGACCCCTCGCCGGCCAGGCGGTCGAGCGCGCGGCCTATCGACCGCTCGGCCTTCTGCATCCTGTAGTTTATCGCGGTGTCGACGACGTTGACCGCGCCGGAGGAGACCGACTCGTAGACCGCCTCCTCGACCAGGCGGTCGGTCGCCGAGTCCGCCTCGCCCAGGTATGTCCCGAGCCCCAGCGAAGAGAGGGAGAGGGCCCGGAGGGCCCGGAAGTGGTCCGGGGCCGCGCCCTTCCCGAGCGCCATCTCCCTGTACCTGCCGGTCCCCTCGGCCGTCGCGAACCCGGTTTGCAAGCGCAACCCCCGCATCCCGGGCCGCCCTCGCCAATTAGAATGCTCCGCCGGTTCGACGTTAAATATGCGGCCGCGCACACGCCGGCCGATTGAAGTCAGCAGATTCCATGCCGGGGTACGCATCGCGCAGGATGGGGCTCTTCGCCGAGTCGGCGATCCGGGACATGTCGCAGCTCGCCCAGGCGACGGGCGCGGTCAACCTCGCCCAGGGGTCCCCGGACTTCCCCGCGCCGGCCACGGTCAAGCGGGCGGCCGCCGCGGCGATAAGGGAGGACCACAACCAGTACGAGATGACGATGGGGTCGAGGGAGCTGCGGGAGGCGATCGCGGCGAAGGCCCGGAGGTTCAACGGCATCACCGCCGACCCGGACGAGGAGGTGACCGTGACCTGCGGGTCCACGGAGGCGATCACGGCCGCGATGATCGCCTTCACCGACCCCGGGGACGGGGTGATAGTGCCCGAGCCGTTCTACGAGAGCTACGTCCCGGCCACGGTCCTGGCGGGCGCGAGGGCCGTCCACCTCAGGCTCCACGAGCCCGGCTTCGGGCTCGACGAAGAGGCCCTGAAGGAGGCGTTCGATCAGAGGCCGAAGGTCATCCTGCTGAACACCCCGAACAACCCGTCCGGGAGGGTCCTCTCCGAGAGGGAGCTCCGCCTCGTCGGGGACCTGTGCAGGGACCGCGGCGTCGTCGCCATCACCGACGAGATATACGAGCAGATAATCTACGACGGGAACCGTCACGTGAGCCTCGCCTCCCTTGGGGGCATGCGCGAGAGGACCGTGACGGTCTCGGGGCTCTCGAAGACCTTCAGCGTGACGGGGTGGCGCCTGGGCTACGCGGTCGCCGAGAAGAGCCTCACCTCGGCGCTGAGGACCGTGCACGACTACCTGACCGTCTGCGCACCCACGCCGCTCCAGCGAGCCGCGGTCGCCGCCTTCGACCTGCCCGCGTCCTACTATCGCGACCTCGCGGCATCCTACGACAGGAAGAGGCTCTTCCTGCTCGAGTCGCTCGAGGCGCTGGGCTTCTCCTGCTTCAGGCCGGAGGGCGCCTACTACGTCTTCGCCGACTTCGGGGACATCAGCCCGCTCGACGACTACGAGTTCGCCAAGTGGCTCGCCGTCGACGTGGGCGTCGCGGCGGTCCCGGGGTCGAGCTTCTACTCGAACCGGGGGGCGGGGAGGACCAAGCTCCGCTTCACCTTCACCAAGAGGGACGAGACCCTCGAGGAGGCGGTCCGCAGGATGAAGGAGGGCCTCCGGCCCGGGCGCCCTGGCGGCCGGGGCGGCGGGCGGACCCCTAGGCGGCCTCGACGTACTTCCCGGGGTTCATGATGCCGTCCGGGTCGAAGACCTTCTTGATCTCCTTCATCAGCCTGAGCGCCTCGCCGCCCTCGTGGGCCAGTAGCTGCTCGCGCAGGAACTTGGTCTTCTGGACCCCGATCCCGTGCTCGGCCGTGACCGAGCCTCCCATCGCTATCGCTCGGGCGCACAGCTCCTCGTAGGCGAGGTGGGCCGCCGCCCTGGACCGTTCGTCGGCCTTCTCGTAGAGTATCGTCGGGTGCACGTTCCCGTCCCCGGCGTGGCCGTTGACGGGGATCCTGAGCCCGTGCCTCGAGGCGACGTCCTTGACGAACGTGAGGTACTCCGAGAGCCTGTCGATGGGCAGCGAGACGTCCTCGATCATCACCCCCGTGGCGAGGGTCTTGACGGCGAGGTAGGCCATCGACCTGGCCTGGTAGAAGGCCTCCGCCTCTTCCTTGTCCTTGGCCAGGGTCACCCTGCTGGCGCCGCACCCCTTGAATATCTCCGTAGCCAGCTCCACCTCTCCCTCCTCCACGTCGACGAGCAGCGTCGCCTCCGCCTCCTCGAGGCTCATCTCGAGCTTCTCGTTCAGCGCCTGGATGTTGTTGCGGTCCAGGAACTCGAAGAGGTAGGGGAGGATCTTCGACCTCCGGAGCCTCCTGATCACCTCGCCGGTCGACTCCCAGTCGTTGAAGGTCACGAGGAACCTCCTGGTCCTGGCCTTCTCGAGGGGGATTATCCTCAGGAACGCCTCGGTGATGACCCCCAGGGTCCCCTCGCTGCCGACCATAAGGTGGACGAGGTCGTACCCGGCCCGGTTCTTGGCCAGGGGCTCGCCCATGCGAGTCACCTTCCCGTTCGGGAGCACGACGCGCAGGGCGACGACCCAGTCCTTCATCGTGCCGTACTTGACGCAGGTGAGCCCGCCCGACCCCTCCGCGATCGCGCCCCCCACCGTGCAGATGTACGCGCTGGCGGGGTCTGGAGGGAAGAAGAAGCCCGAGGGCTCGAGCTCCTTGTTGAGGTCCTCGAGGGATATCCCTGGCTGCACCTGGACGTACCAGTTCACCGTGTCGACCTTGATCACCCTGTTCATCCCGCGCATGTCGAGCACGATGGCGCCGGCCAGGACGACCGCGCCCGTCAGGCTGCTGCCCGCCCCCCTGGGCACGACCGGGAGCCTCGACTCACCGGCGAGCCCGACTATCCTGGCGACCTCCTCCTCGGTCCTGGGGCGGACCACGACCGCGGGCCTCGCCTCGTAGTCCGCCATGTCGTGGCCGTAGTCCTCCATGGCCGCACCCGCGGTGATGACGTTCTCCTCCCCGCTTATCTCGACGAGCCGCTGGAGCAACCGGCCCTCTAGCGCCTTCTGCATGTCCGGCGGCCCAAGTCCGCTGCTTAAAATCTCCATTGCCGGCGGGAAGCGAGACGCCACGGTCCGTCTTCCTCCGCGGCTGCGGCCTCCGATCGTCCCCAGGGTCGAGGCCGCCTCAGGGCGCCCGCGTCCTCCGGGCGGGCCGGTCAGGTCGAGAGGAGCGCGGCGAGCTGGTCGAAGTACGGGGGTATCGCGTGGTAGGACTCCGTGACCCCGACGTACCCGCAGACGGTCGCCGCCTGGCCGAGGAACTGGGTGTCCAGCGCCGGCGCGTCGTGGACCAGCATCCCGAAGCTCGAGGGGCTGCTCCCGTACCAGCCGTAGGGGTCGAGCCTGGAGAGGGACGGCGGGAAGCCGCCGTGCTCGTAGATCACCGCCACGTCCACGGTCCCGAAGTAGGACCTGGGGATCGCCGCCCCGGGGTTGCCCAGCACGAGGGTGAACCCGCGCGACTTGGCATAGGCCGTGATCGCCGCGTAGTAGGGCTCGAACCCCGGCTTGTTCGCCATGTTGTCGACGAAGAGCGACGTGATCTCGGGGTGGAGCTCGGACCAGGAGAGGACGTCGGCCTCGACCTCGGACTGCGTTCGGGTCCCGTACTTGGTGTAGACGTACCCGGCCATCGGGACGCCCGCCGACCTGAGGCTCCCTATGGCCGAGGTGTAGTTCTGGTCGACCTTGGTCCCGGGCCCGTTCGAGGGGTTGACGACCATCAGCATCTTCAGCGTCGGGTACTTCTTCGATGCCTCTATGACGGGGAGCCAGGGCGCGCCCCCGCTGGCCGGATAGATGTAGAGCGGGAAGAGTAGGACCGTCATCGTCTCGCTCAGGCGGCCTCCCTCTACATAAGGGTTGGAGGTGCCGGCAGGACTCGAGCCCGCGGCTCGATCTCGCGCCGACGCCCCGGGATGATCCAAACGTGGACCCTCGGTCGGAACGCCGTCACGATGCCTCCCGGCGTCGCCGTCGCCGGGGGCGCCGTCCGAGGAGCTGAAACCCATCGGGATGAGGTCGTTCGCACCAGGCGGCTTCAGGATGGTCCTCGCCGGTCAGTGAAGTCAGCATGGGCCGCCGGGTCGCCGCAATGGCAGCGGCTCGGTGGTTTCGGCGAACCCGTCAGTCCGTTGACGCTTCCCGGCTCTTCATCTGGCCGCGCACGTCCTCCGCCAGCCACTCGAAGTTCCTCCAGGCGTTCACCTTGAGGCCGTACCTCTCCATCAGGTGCTTGGAGAGGGGCGAGAACGCCTCCCAATCGAAGACGACCAGATACTGGAGGGCGTTCCTCACGATCGAGATCTCGAGCAGGCCCTCTCTCGTGAGCTGGCCGATGAGCTCGTACGTGTAGGCGAAGTTGCGGGCCTCGAAGTCCTCGAGACTGTCGTCGAAGCCTTCCCAGCCGACGGCGGCGTACTTCTTGACGGTGTCGTGCATCGCCTTCCGTCGCCTCGCGAAGCTCTCGTCGGTTATCTTCTCAAGGAGCGCGATCGACGCATTCGACCTGTTCTCCTGGTTCGCCACCCGGATCAGGCTGGCGTTCTGCCTGAGCTGGAACACTATGAAGAACGCGCCCGAGATGACCGCTATCGAGCTGATGGCGCTCAACCCCTCCACCAGAGACGTAAAGTCCAATCGGCGATTCTCGAGCGGAGGGATTGATAAGCGCCACGTCTCGGACGGTCCGAAGTCTTGCGACCGTGGAGGCGGCGTCCGCGTGGCGGGCGGCTCTCTGGAGCGAAGATCACCGATCTCTCGGTCGTCCCGTCTGTGCGGTTGAGCCCATCGGATTTCAGCGGAGCCACGAAGGATTGGGCTCGAACGGTGGCGGGCCCGGCAGGATTTGAACCCGCGGCTTCTAGCTCGCCTCACCTTTTTGGGGATTAGAAGGCTAGCGCTCTATCCGTACTGAGCTACGGGCCCTTGGCTGGGCGCCCCGACCGATTGAATTAAGCGTTTGCGGACGGCGGCGACGCGCCGCCGTCGGATCTCCACGGGGAGCGTCGCTCGAATGTTTTTAATCAGAGCTCGGGAAAGAGGCGCACCGTGGCGTTCCCCCAGGGAAGGCTCTTCGGAACCAACGGGGTGCGGTTCGTCCCAGGGGTGGACGCCGACCTCGAGTTCGTCGTCAGGTTCGCAGAGTGCGTGGGCACCTACTTCTCCGAGGGCGACGTCCTGACTGGGAGGGACGGCAGGCTATCGGGCGAGGCGCTCACGCTCGCCCTCACCTCGGGGCTGATGAGCGCCGGGAGGGGGGTGGCCGAGGCCGGGCTGGTCCCGACGCCGGCCCTCCAGTACGCCACGAAGGCGCTCGGATACCGGGGCGGGGCGATGGTGACCGCCTCCCACAACCCGGCGGAGTACAACGGCCTCAAGGTCGTCGGCCCCGACGGCGTGGAGGTCAACAGGCTCGACGAGCAGAAGATCGAGAAGATATTCCGAGACGGCACGCTGAGGAGGGCCGACTGGAAGGGGGTGGGCACCTCCAGGGCCGAGCCGTCGGTGATCCGTGTCTACCTTGGAGGGATCCTCTCCAAGGTCAACGTCCGCGCCATCGCCGCCAGGGGCTTCAAGGTCGTGCTCGACCTGGGCAACGGCGCCCAGTGCCTCGCCGCGCCCTACCTCCTCGACATGCTGGGGTGCAAGATAGTGACGATCCACTCCGTAGTCGACGGCCGTTTCCCCGGGAGGGGGCCTGAGCCGACGCCGGCCTCGCTCGCGGACCTCAGCGCGACCGTCCGCGCCGTCGGCGCCGACCTGGGCGTCGCCTACGACGGGGACGGGGACCGGGCGATCTTCTGCGACGAGAGGGGGTCCGTCTACTGGGGGGACCAGTCCGGCTCGCTCCTCGCCGACTACCTGCTCGAGAGGAACCCCGGCGCGACCATAGTCACGCCCGTGAGCTCCTCCCAGGCGGTCGAGGCCGTGGCGACGAAGCGGGGGGCCAAGGTCATCCGCACGAGGGTGGGCTCGGTGGAGGTCTCCAGGACGATGATCGAGCGCGGCGCCTTCTTCGGCTTCGAGGAGAACGGAGGGTGCATCTACCCGGCGCACATAGCGGTCCGGGACGGAGGGATGACGACGGCCCTCATGCTCGAGTGCCTCGCCGCCCGTGGGCTCTCGTTCTCCAGGATAATGGCGAACACGGTCCCGAGGTTCTTCCAGGCCAAGGCGAAGGTCCCGGTGGCCCCGGCACAGGCCAGGGAGGTGATGAAGCTGATCGAGAGGCAGGGAGGCGTCCGGGTCGAGAAGATCGACGGGCTCAAGGTCTGGACCGACGAGAAGAGCTGGGTCCTGGTCAGGCCGTCCGGGACCGAGCCCATCGTGAGGGTCTTCGCCGAGTCGGATAGCGAGGAGAAGGTCGCCGCCCTCTCGAAGAGGTTCGTCCGCCTGGTGAAGTCGGCGCAGCCCAGCTAGCCGTCCCGAGACCCAAAGCGCGAGCCGGCCGATTGGAGGTCCCCGCCTAGCTGAGGTGGACCCATCCCTTCTTCGGTATCTCGTCCCCGCCCGCCATCGTGACCTTCCTCCCCTCCTCGACGGCCTCGCCTATCACCATGAGGTGGGCCCCCGCGGCGCTGGCGGCCGCGACGGCCCCCGCGAGCCCGTCCTGCGGAACGGTGCCGACGATCTCGTACTCCTCCCCGCCGTAGAGAACGAGATCTTCGAGCCGATAGCCGTTCTGCGCCGCGAACCCCTCGAGGGGTCTGGCGTGGGGGAGCGAGTCGATCCTAATCCCGAGGCGGCTCGCCTCCGCTATCGAGTGGAGGCAGATGGCGAGCCCGTCGGACGAATCGGTCGCGGAGGAGAGGTGCCCCCGGAGCGCGAGCCCGGCCGCGAGCCTCGGCGAGGGCCTGCGGACGCTGCGGAGCGCCGCCCTCCCGAACCCGGGGGCCGCCTTCGCGCCATCCAGGAGCATCTTCAGCCCCGCGGAGGTCGTCCCGAACTCGCCCGTCACGACCACCAGGTCCCCGGGGCTCGCACCACCCCTCTCGACGATGCGGTCCGCGAACCCGGCCACGATCGAGTCGATGACCACGTCGTCCGCCTCGTTGGTGTCCCCCCCGACGAGGTGCAGCCCCCACTCGGCCGTCCCGTCCCCGATCCCCCGGGCGACCGCGCGCACGTCCCCGTCGCTCAGGCTGCGCGGTATCCCCAGCGAGACCATCAGCGCCAGAGGGGCGACCCCCTTCGCGGCGAAGTCGCTGACGCACATGGCCACCGCCTTGCGACCCGCCTGCCTCCAGGTCATACCGGGCGGTACGTCGGTCCTGCCCACGAGCATGTCTGACTTGAGGACCAGCCTCCCGGCGGAGCTGGGAAGGCTGGCGACGTCGTCCCCCAGGGGGGAATACCCCGCTGGGAGCCTCCCGGCCGTCCTCGTCAGGAGGTCTATGATCTCGTACTCATTCATCCTGCGAGAGCCTCTGGAGCCTGTCGAGGTACGTCTCGGCTAGCCGCTGGGACTCCTTCGCGGTGGGAGACTCCGCCGAGACCCTGACCACGTCCTCCGTCCCCGAGACCCTGATCAGCACCCAGGCCCTCCGGGAGACGGCGATCTTGATGCCGTCGAGCGCGTCCGCGTCGGGATGCTCCTTCTGCAGCCTCCTTATCGCGGCGAGCGCCTTGCTCCTCTTCATGGCCAGCTTGACCCTCGCCTGGCTGTAGGACGGTACCCCGTCGAGGACCCCGGGGCCGTCCCGCTTGATCGCCCTGACGATGGTGATCGCGGCGAGCATCGAGTCCCTGCAGAAGTTGAACCTGCCGTCGATGAGGCCGCCGCTGCTCCCCTCCCCCCCGACGTCCACGCGCTCCTCCCTCATCTTCGATATCACGTTCGCCTCCCCGACCCTGGAGCGGTACGTCCTCCCGCCCAGCGCCGAGACCACGTCGTCGATCGCCCGGGTAGTGTCGGCGGAGACGGCCACCGACCTGGTCCCCAGCGTCGGCAGGATCTCCTTCATCGCGAGCGTGAGCATGTAGTCTCCCGTCCTCTTCCTCCCGCTCCCGTCGACGAGGACGAGCCTGTCCCCGTCGCAGTCGAAGGCGAACCCGACGTCGCACCCCTCCTCCCTGACCGTCGCCGTGAGGAGGTCGAGGTCGTCGTTGGTCGGGTCGACCTTCCTGCTGAAGACGCCGGGCGCCCCTCCCAGCACGGTCAGTCTGCATCCCAGGCCCTGCAGTATGGCGGGGGCGTGGGCGATGGCCGCCCCCCCGTTCAGGTCGGCCGCGACCTTCACGCCCTGGCAGGACCCCTCCCCGGCCATCCTCACGAGCTCCTCGACGTAGGAGGGCGTCGGGCCGGCCCTCGCGGTGGCCCCTCCGGCGCCCGGGCCCCGCGGCGCATCCCTGGGGGGCTTGAGGATCCGGTCGAACTCCCCCTGGTCCACCCCTCGGCCGTTCAGGACGAACTTCAGCCCGTTCCACTCGGGCTCGTTGTGGGACGCCGTGACCATCACCGCCGCGCTCTCCCGGGTCCTGCTCTCCCGGAAGAGGGCGGGCGTCGAGATGACGCCGTAGTCGACGACGCTCTTACCGGCCTCGAGCAGCGCGCCCCTCACGAGCCTCGAGATCAGGTCGCCCGTGGACCTCGTGTCCCTCCCGACCAGCACCTCCCTGGAGGTCGCCACGAGGGAGAAGCCGCGGGCGTAGGCAGCGACGTCCGCGGGCATCAGGTCGCCGTTCAGGATCCCGCGGATGCCGCTGATCGTCGCGATGGTCACGCTAGCACCCGCTAGTTAGGATTTCGCCTGCAAGGAGTGAACGGATTTTGAGTTCCGGTCTTTTGATTGCGGACGGGACCTCTTCCCCCGAGATGCCCCTCAAGGTGTTCAAGGCGAAGAGAAACGTCTCTCTGGGAGAGTACAAGTTCACCCAGATATTCATGGGCGTCGAGAACTCCCCGACCCTTCTTAGGCTCTTCGGTTCGCAGCGGGGCATGCTAAAGATCATCCATCACCTGAAGCTCGGGGTGGTCGACTCCGACTGGGGCATCTGGCTCGACCACAACACTGGCTCGGTCTGCATCGGCTCCAAGTACCTCGTCTCGGCAAGGATAAACTGCCTCTATCTCGACGTCATCCACGTCCTGGTCCACGTGAAGCAGTTCCTCGACGGGCGGGACCTCTACGACCAGACCTTCGAGTACGTCGACAGGCCCACCGAGATCGAGGCGTACCGCTACACCATAGACGAGGCCAAGAGGCTGCAGATGAGCGAGGACGAGATCCTGAAGTACCTCCGGGTCGACGCCGTCGACGACTCCGAGCTCGGCCGGCTGATCGAGAAGATCGGCGTCCGGCTGAGGCGCTGACCTCCGGCCCTCGGTTCGCGGCCGGGAGGACACGGCCCCGCCTCGCTTCCCAAGCCTTAAGAAAGGCCGCCGGACCGGACCCGGGCAGCATGAAGTACGTGGAGGGCGCGAAGAAGCTCTTCATGAGCACGGGCACGACCTTCCCTCGGGAGGTGATCTGGTCCGTCGCCCTGATCAAGCAGCTCTCTGCCGGGGCCAACCACTCGCTGGGCAAGTTGGACGATGGGACCTTCCGGGCGATCTCGGACGCCGCCCAGGAGGTCATGGACGGGGCGCACGACGATCAGATCGGCGTCGACGTCTTCCAGACGGGCTCGGGGACCGGAATCAACATGAACGTCAACGAGGCGATAGCCGAGCGCGCCTCGGAGTTGGCCGGGAAGAGCGTCCACCCCAACGACCACGTCAACATGGGGCAGTCCTCGAACGACGTTGTCCCGACCGCCATACGAGTCGCGGCCGTCTCGCTCGCGCGGGAGAGGATGCTCCCGTCGCTCGCCGGGATCACGGCCAGCCTGACCCGCCTCTCCGCGAAGACCTCCTCGGTCTACAAGTCGGGCAGGACCCACCTCCGGGACGCGATGCCCGTGACGATGGGGCAGGAGTTCGGCGCCTACGCCGACGCCTTCACCCACGACAGGCGCATGGTATCCGACGCGCTCGGGTACGTGAGCGAGCTCCCCCTGGGCGGGACGGCCGTGGGGACGGGGGTGAACACCGACCCGCGGTTCGGGGGGATGGTCATCGGCGAGCTCAACAGGGTGACGAAGCTCCGGTTCACCGAGGCGGACGACAGGTTCCGCGCGATGAGGCTCCTCACGGACCTGGTGGCGCTCTCCTCGGCGCTCAGGGTCACCGCCCTGGACCTCCACAGGCTCTGCCAGGACCTCAGGCTGATGTTCTCGGGCCCGCTCACGGGACTAGGCGAGCTGGACCTCCCGAAGCAGGCGGAGGTAGCCGGGAGCAGCATAATGCCGGGCAAGACCAACCCGGTCACGGTCGAGGCGGCGCTCCTGGTCTGCTCGCAGGTCTACGGCCTCGACGCCGCGAACCAGTCGGCGGCGACGCTCGGGGAGTTCGAGCTCTCCATGGGCGTCCCCCTGATGGGGTACAACGTCGCCCTCCAGCTCAAGCTCCTCTCCGAGGCCCTGAACAAGGTCTCGTCGCTGGTCATAGACCACGTCGTGCCCGACCGGGCCCGCCTGAGGGCCTACGCCGAGACCAGCCCGTCGCTGATCACCGTCCTCTCCCCCACGATAGGCTACGACAGGGCCTCGGCCATCGGCAAGAAGCTCTCGCTGGGCCGCTCGACGAGGGACGCGCTGAAGGAGATGGGGTACAGCGACGGGGAGATCGACGGGCTACTGGACATGAAGAAGCTGGTGGGCCGCCGTCGCCCCGGCAAGCGACCCAAGCGCTCCTAGCCCATCGCGGGCGAGCCCCGGGGCCAGGTCACGACCGTTTCCCGGGTGCAGCAGGCGGGTCCAGAGGGTCCGAGCGACGTCTCTAGTGGCCGCCGCAGCCGCAGCCGCCGGCCTGGACGTTCGGGTTGATGATCTTGAACCCCCTCCTCTGGAGGTTCTCGCTGTAGTCTATCTTCGAGCCCCTGAGTATGTCGACGTTGTTCTTGTCCGTGACGACCTTGATGTCCTCTATCTCCTCGACCACGTCGTCCGGCCTCGCCTTCTCCTCCAGGCCCATGCCGTACTTGTAGCCGCCGCTGCACGCGCAGCCTCCGGACGCGTAGACGTCTATCCTCAGGAGGGCGCTCGAGGCGTTCTGCTCCTTTAGCGCCTCCATCAACTTCTCCCGAGCGGGCGCGCTGAACTGCACAATCGGCACTGTCTTCTGCATAGCTAGTCCGGAATCTTGATTTGGTATTTATGCGTTACCTACGAACGCTCCAGAGCGTCGTGCCGGTGGGATGGCCACTTCGGGTCGCCTCAGGGCTGCACGGTCCTCCTCGAGAGGAGGATCGAGAGGCAGACGAGGATCACCATCACCGTCCCAGTGACCGGGGCTACCAGGGAGATTGACCCGGCGTTCGGTCCGCTGCCGAAGGCCAGGGGACGGCCCCCGGGAAGACCACCCCGCCTACGGAGACCGAAGAGCCCGCGCCGGCGCCTCGCGCAGACGGGACGATTCCTGCGACGAGCAAGACGAACCCGGCCGCGTAGAGGCTCGAGGACCCGACCTTCATCCCCCTCACGCCGCGTGGCCCATGAGCGCGCTCAGGACGATCAGGATGATGGCGAGGGCTATCGCCTGGACGGTCCACCGGGCGTCGGAACCGAAGACTATCGGTATGGGGCCGATCGTGACGACGGCTCCGCCCCTAACCGGGGCCCCCTTCATCCCGTTCCCCTTCTCTTCCTCCTCCTCTCCTTCCCGTCCGTCCCCTTCTCGGCGCGCAGCCGGGACCGTCGCCGGGAGGATCAGCGCGACGCCAGCCAGGACCCCGAGCTCCCCGAGGAGGACCGGTCCCGGCATGAGGCTTCGAGCGGCGCGGTGCTTTATATACGATGGACCGGCCCTGGACCCCAGCCGGACATTGCCAGAGTACAGGTACTGCGAGAGGTGCATGATGCGGACAGAGCACGAGCTCGTGGTCGACACGCGGAGGTACAACCCGCGGGGCAGGGGGAACTACAAGTGCACCAAGTGCGGCCGCGTCAAGTCGATGCGCCACCTCAGACCGAGCTCCGAGATCGGCTACTAGCTAGACCCAGTGGGGTCGGGAAGCCGGGTCACGGTCGGCTACCGGAGGACCGTCGTCAGCGCCGGTCTCCGGAGGGGGCGCTACCTGCCGCTCCTCCTCCTCCCTCTTGGTCCGCCTCCTCACCCTCGGTCTCCTCCACCCGCTCCGCCCCGAGAGGGCGCGGTCCGAGACGGCAGGGATGGCGAGCGCCGCCGCGATGATGAGGCCGGCGGGCAGGGGCCAGTAGCCGTGCACGAAGGACAGCCACCACACGTCGATTCCGCCCCTCAGGAAGCTCGGGAGGGTGGCGTCCAGGAACGGGGAGAGCCCGTAGCTGGTCGTGGGCGCCAGGACCGAGGTCACGGCAGCGATCCCGTTGATGACCGCCCCGACGGCGTAGAGGGCGAACGCGAGGGCCCGCATCGCCCGCCCGCCAGCCTCGATGACCATCCCCGCTGGGATGATTAGGAACGGGATCGCCGGGACCAGGAAGCGCGGGCCGAAGGCGGCGCCGCCGACCACGTCGTACCACGCCGAGTAGGGGAGGAAGATGCCGAGGAAGCACGCCAGGAGGAGGAACCCCTCCCTCCTGTACCTCCCGTGCCTGAGCATCTGCGCGAACCCGAAGACCCCGAGGACCAGGAAGACGGTGAAGACGAAGAGCCCCCTGAGCGGCGAGAAGAGGTTGAGGTAGACCCCCACGTAGAGCGGGGTCGAGAACTCGCCTAGCGGGGTCGAGCTGCCGAGGTAGACCTGCTCGGTCGTATGGAAGGGCGTGCCGAAGATCGCCTGGTTGTAGAGCCCGACCAGCAGGACGCCCACCAGGGATGCGAGGAGGAAGCCCGTGGTGAGCCCCGTCAGGGTGCGGCGGCCCCTCCCCCGGAGGGCGAGGATGAAGCACCCTGCGAGGACGGGGATGAGGATGGCGTTCACGTAGTCCGTCGTCAGCGCCGTCGCGATGGAGAGGCCCGCCAGGGCGGCGTCCCGGAGCCTCCCGTCGCGGGTCGCGCGCACGACGAAGTAGACCGCCAGGAGGTCGAACAGCGCCGAGACGTCGCTCTGGAAGAAGTAGGTCGCGAACGGCCAGCTGATCGTCGAGAAGGCGTAGACGAACGCCAGCAGCGCCGAGGTCCTCTTTGTGAAGAAGAACCGCCCCAGGGCGTAGACCAGGTAGGCCGCCACCGAGTTGGCGAGCGCCACGAAGACCTCCGAGGCCAGCATGGCGTAGCCGAAGACCGTGAAGTGGCCGTCGAGGGCGAACCCCACCCCCACGAACGGGAGCGCGAGGATGGCCGTCCCCGGGGCGAGCGCGCTGAAGTAGTTGCCGTCGAACTCAAAGTCGTCGACGGAGTTGGGCTGGAAGCCGCCGCTGCCGCTCCCCAGGACGAACGAGTGGTGCGTCCAGATCGACCAGTCGAGCTGGAGGAAGCTCGTGGTGTGGTCGGTGGCCCAGACCGAGTTGAGGGTGAGAAGGTAGACGAGGAAGGCCGAGAGGAAGATGAGCAGACCGGCCGTGACTCGGGGGCTGGAGCGCAGGATTTGCCCGGGCATCTGCTTCTTCTGGTCCTCAGCCGACGGGAGACGGCGGAAATGCATTGCTGTGAGGCCCCTCGCGTCCCCTGCCAGGCGGCAGCTCCCCCGTCCGTCCCATCGTCGAGAAATCCCCGCGGCTCGTGATTAATAGTTTTGTCCGAACTGCGCCTCCGACCCGGGACGGCAGAGGCAGCGAGCCCTCTCTTGAGTGTGAGAGCCGGCGACGGGCTTTGATCCCATGACCCCACGCTTACGAGGCGTCTGAGCCCAATTATGGAGTGCTCTACCAGGCTGAGCTACGCCGGCGCTAATCGGGGGACCTCCTTTTCCCGTCCTTTTAAAATGTAGACCGTCCCCATCGCGCCCTACCGGCGGGACCCGTCGGGCGGGTCGCATCGGCGCGAGCGGAAGCGTGCGCACCGACGGCCGACTCGGAAGAGTTTTAGAACCTCGGGTTGGGAGGCGGTGCTTGTGCGGGGGTCGCCCAGCATGGCCAACGGCGTTGGACTGAGGCTCCAATCCCTTAGGGGTTCGTGGGTTCGAATCCCACCCCCCGCACCACACAGACCGGCCAAGCCCACCCCTCGCATCGCGTTTGGCCTCTGATTCCCCTCCGGTCAGCGTGCAGATTCTGAAGGCGCCGGTCGCTTCAAACATCGTCCAGGATGGCGGGCCGTTCGTCCATGACGACCATCGTCTCCTCGGCGCGGCGAGCGGCGGCGACCCCTAGTCTGGACCGAGCCCGGCTTCGCCATTGGCGGCCTTCAGACCGGCGCTCGCGTGCGGCTCCAGCGCTGCGGAGATCTCTTCGAGGCTGGCCTGGACCGCCCCCAGGTCGAGACCCGCCGGGGCCCTCCCCGACAGCTCGCGGCAGTATCGACCCAGGTCGGTCAGGCGCTCGTGCAGGAGCACCCACGCCGCATGCCTGTGGGGGAGGAGGTACTCTCTGCGGTACATCTCGAAGGAGGGCCCGGCGGTCTGGCCCCGATGACGGCCGCCGATCGGCAGCGCCGTGAGCTGTCTTCCGAGCGGGCCCAGGACCGCGTCCATCGTCTTGACCGCCGAGTCGCTCAGCGCCTGCAGCTCCGACCCCGTGGTCTCCGTGTGCATGAAGAACCTCCCGAGGAGCTGGAGCGCGACCTCGTAGCCGGCTCCGAAGAGGTCGGCGACGCCCGCGGTGAAGGGGTCGGTGATCCTCACCATCCCCTTCCTCATCTCTCCGGACTGGCTCACGCACGCCGGGATGGCCGGGCGGGCGGGCTCGAAGGCCGGGTCCCGGCCCTTGAGCTCCAGGTACTCGTTCAGGACCTGGTAGAACTTCCCGAAGTGCGCCGTCTTCCAGTGGCCGCGCGCCCCCTCGCCCTCCGTGATGATCGTCTCGATGGCGCGCCTCGAGGTCGCCAGGTCGGTGACCCTCACGAGCTCCGGCCACCCGAAGTACTCCCGAGTGGCCTGCGACCGTGCCGAGCCGATGAAGAGCCGGCGCTCTCCGACCTTCTGGGCCATGTGGCCGAAGCCGTTCTCGATCCCCCGATACAGGTCCCCGATGGTCGAGAAGGACTGGGCCTCGGGGACGACCTCCTCGCCGACCATGTTGGGGACGGCCGCCGAGCGGACGTCGAACCCGGGCGCGTCCTCGAGCTCGAACGACTCCGGCCGCTCCAGGTAGAGGAAGTGGCGCAGGGCCCTCTCCCCGAAGGGGAGGAGCGCGAGCTGGACGCCGGGCGCGAAGTACCTCGTGGGGTGAGGGAAGTTCGGACGGCCGAGGTAGGGGGCCGCCCCGATCGACGTGAGGAGGTTGTTGACCAGAGCCAGATGGAGCATCTCCTGGACCGCGACGCCGCAGACCACGCGATCCCAGCGCCTGACCGCCTCGGACTGCGAAGCGCTGAGGCCCTCGTCCGGGCTGTTCTTCAGGGTGAAGGACGCGAAGAGGTACCCGCACATCACCATGTGCTCGAGGGCGGCGGCCTCCGAGAGCATGAAGATCAGCTCCTCCCTGGTCTCTATGACCATCGGGACCTCCGTCGCGGAGACTTCGGGCATGGGCCGCCAATGCGACGACGACGATTAAAGCGTTAACGCCCGGAGGGGTACTTCGGCGCCGCTCGGGCGTCCCGCCCCCCTTTCTTTGGGTCCGTTCGTCCCCGCGCCGATGGCTTCACTATGGGTCGAGGGAGAGGCCACCGATCGAGGCCCTCATCTCCACTTTGTGAGTATCTCCTCTCGCCGGAAAGTGGCCACACTAAGGAATGAGAGGGCCACGTCCGCGACCAGCACGACCCCGGAGACGATCAGGAGGTTGCCTGCGCTGAACGAGAAGGCGCCCTCCACCCCCGCGAGAAAGACGCCCATGAACGGGACGAACATGAGGCTCGCGATCTGGTTGGCGCCCCGGACGTCGCTCACGCGCGCCGACGCGATCACCGCCAGCTCTATGCTCATCGTCGCCGCGAGAGGGACGAGGAGCAGCAGCATGACCCCCGACTCCCAGTTGGGGAAGTAGTAGTAGGAGAGCGTGCCGTGCGTCAGGTAGTCCACCGCGACCATGAAGATCGAGGCTCCCGCCCAGATCGCAGGGACGGGAAGGACGAACGCAGCCACGCTCTTCCCGATGAGGATCTCGCGGTCGGTCACGGGGGTGGCGAGCAGCGGCTCCAGGCTCTTCTCGACCTTCTCGCCCACTATGCTGTAGGCGGCGATCGAGGCGGGCAGGATGGCCGCGACGACGACGAAGAAGTAGGTGAGCGACTCGAGGCCCAGTCGATAGTCAGAGGCGATCCCGGAGGACGGGACTATGTCGTTCTTGACGATGAGCGAGAAGAGGACCAAGAGGACGAGGGGGAGCCCGACGGCGTAGAATAGGATGCTCCTCTTCCTGACGAGCACCTTCAGCTCCTTCGCCGCGACCGTGAGCGAGGCTTCCGGGCTCATGCGCCCTTCTCCCTCACGAGCTTCAGGTAAGCATCCTCCAGGCTCGACGCAGAGACCGTGACCGACTGGACGTTGCCCCCCGCCTCCACGACGGCGCGGACGATGGCCGGATTCTCCCTGCGCGGTTCCCCGAGCTCTATGGTCAGCCTGGAGCCGTCCCTGGTCACCTTCCCGGAGGGGACCAGCCGGCCCAGAGCGACCAGGATCGCGTCGTTCACCTCGTCCAACTCGACCACCGTCCTCCTCGCGCCGACGGAGTACTCGAGCTCCTGGGGGGTGCCGAGGGCCATCAGCCTCGTGTTCAGGATCCCGATCCTGTCGCAGACCCTCTGGGCCTCGTCGAGGTTGTGCGTGTTGAGGAAGATCGTCTTCTTCTGCTTCTTCAGCTCGAGGATGAACTCCCTCACCGTCTTCGCCGACTCGGGGTCCAGGTTCGCCGTCGGCTCGTCCATGAAGAGCACCTCGGGGTCGTGGATCAGGGCGCGGGCGATGGCGAGCTTCTGCTTCATCCCCTTGGAGAAGGTCCCCGCCATGACGTCCCTCTTCTCCCAGAGCCCCAGCAGCCTGAGGAGACGCTCGATGCTCTCCCTCCTCCTGGGTTCTGGACACCTGTACAGCTTCCCGTAGTAGTCCAGGTTCTCATAGGCGGTGAGGGACTCGTAGAGGCCGACGTTGTCCGGGACGAACCCTATCATCCTCCTGATGCTCAGCGCGTCCTCCTGGCTTCCGACCTCATAGTCGCCGATCCTCGCCTCCCCGCTGGTCTTGGAGATGAGGCAGCAGAGCATCCTGACGGTCGTGGTCTTCCCCGCCCCGTTGGGCCCCAGGAACCCGAAGACCTCGCCATCCTCGACGCGGAGGGTCACGCCGTCGACGGCCGTCAGGCCGCCGAACTTCTTGGTCAGGTTCCGGGCCTCGATCAAGGCTCCCAACCGGGGTCGATCGGAGCCCGACCTCGAGGGCGGGCCCGTCCCAGCGGGTGCCCGAGGACCGTGGTCAAGGCGACCTGGTCCCGGCCGACCGGGGATGTATGGCTCTCAAGGGCGTCTACGGGGTCTCGGCCGGCGGCTCGGGTTATAAACCGTGGATGGAGTTCACTTTAGTGAACGTCGGCCATCGTTTAATAGCGCGTGGCCGCCGATTCGAGGAAGAGCGGTCCCCGTGCAAAGAGACGTCCTCCAGCAGCGCATAGAGGCCGAGCTGATCGCCGCGAGGCTCTTCCGCTTCAGGGCGAGGAGGGGCCTCGGGGTGTTCTACTCCCTCATCTCAATAATCCCACTGGTGGGGCTCATCCTCTACAACACGGTCGCGCTACCGTTCGCGGTCGCTGGAGAGCTGGTCAGCATCCTCGCGGTCTGGTTCGTCGCGAGGTCCTCGGGATTCGGCGGGGTCTCGAAGATGCAGTACAGCCTGGACTTTCTGAAGGGCGAGAGGGGGACCGTCTACGACGAGAAGGGAGAGCGCCGGTCGTCCTGGAGGCGCAACCTCGCGTGGTTCCTCGCGACCCTCTGGCCCTGGTTCGGATACACCATAGCCAGCGCGGAGGGCGACCCATACCTCGCCGCGTTCTTCCTCGTGGTCTTCGCCGCGGAGCTGGTCCTGATCCTGTCGGTCACACGCTCGACGAAGGGGGATCGGGTCCTCGAGAGGAGGGTCGAGGACTGGGCGTTCGTCGCGGGGGACGTCCTGGTCGCCTTCGTTGCCATCCTTCCGGGAGCCCCGGACTGGACCTGGGCCCTCGCGTCACCGCTCTTCATATTCTGCGGAACGAAATCGCTCTACGACGCCCCGAAGGAGCTGGCTCTGGTTGCCTCCTAGGGAGGGACGGGGTGACGGCGCGCTCGGGGAGGGAGAGGAGGATCTGCTCTCCAGCGTGGGGTCGCCGGGACCCTTCTCGGTCTCGACCCGCGTGGGGATAATGACGGCGCTGCTCGGGTTCAAGCGGACCACTTTCACGGAGCTGCTCCTCGCCGTGAAGGCCCCGAAGAGCTCGCTAAACAAGAACCTCGGGATCCTGGAGGACTACGGGTTCATCAGGCAGCGGAGGAGCTTCCTCCCTGCGCCGGGCCCGAGGACGATCGTCGAGATCACGCCCAGAGGGGAGGAGGCGATCAAGAAGCACCTCGAGCTGATGCGCACGGTCGCGGACAGGTTCCTCGGATCGGACCGGGGTGCGAGCGCTCCGGCGGAGGAGCGGGAGATACGCGACGACCAGCGGCACTCTCAAGATTCCGTGCCCTGACCGAGGACCAGGATGAGGGGGAGGGGAGGGCGAGGTGACGCCGGGAGGCTTCTCGGAGGCGAGGCTGGGACGGATCCACGATGCGATGGACGGGTACGTCGAGCGGGGCGAGGTGCCGGGGTCGTCACGCTGGTCAGCCACCGCGGCCAGGTCCACGTCGAAGCCCCGGACGGCAGGAAGGTCGGCGGCGACCCGGTGCGGCGGGACGCCATCTTCCGCACCTCCTCGATGACCAAGCCGATCACGGCGGCGGCTCCTGCTCCCTCCTCAGCAGCCGCGCATACACCTCCACGATCTGCCGGTACTTCTCGGTGGGGTTCCCCACGCTCCAGACGCCCTCGCCCCTGCTCTTCACGTATCGTATCGCCCTCGAGGGGGTCCACCTATTGCTCGCGACGAGGTACCCCATCGCCATCGTCGGCGAGCGCCCGACGCCGTAGGTGCAATGGAGGTACACCTTCTCCTCCCCGGAGACGGCCAGCCCGATGATGCGGACGACCTCCCCGAGGTTGGCGAGCCACTGCTCGGTGCCGGTCTCGTCGGTGGTCCTGAGGGGATGGTAGGAGATTCCCTCCCGCTCGGCCCGCGCCCCCTCGTCGGGGTCTGCGTTCAGGTCGATCACGTGCCCGTAACCGGCGGCCGCAAGGTCCCTCATGGACGGGCCGCCGGACCCGCCGGGCCTCGGCCCGATGGCGACCCACTCTGTGACGCGATAGGGCGGAGAGGACTTCGCTCCCACGGTGGCTGAGGCCGGTTCCGACTATAATTGCTTGCCCGGAGCCCTCCTCGACCCGGCTCCCGGACGGGACCCGGTGGCGCGCCGCTCCGTCGCGACCCGGTCCCCAGGAGCGGACGAACGGCCGAAGGGAGGGGCGCCCGAGCCGTGGCCTAGGGGTGGACCGACGGCGGCGACCCGGCGTCGTCTTCGGCTTGCGGCGGCCTGCCCTCGACGAGCCCGGCGTCCTTCCGTCGCCTCTCCTCCGCGAGGAGGGCGCGCTTCCGCCAGAGCCCCAGACCGTAGCCTCCGAGCCCGCCGTCCTTTCGCACGACCCTGTGGCAGGGGACGATGAGGGGGACGGGGTTCTTCCCGCAGGCGTTCGCGACCGCCCTAACCGCCCTCGGTCGCCCGACCATCTCCGCCACGTCGCTGTAGGAGCAGACGCTCCCCTCGGGTATCGTCTGCAGCGCGGTCCAGACCCTTCGCTGGAACGCGGTGCCGCGCAGGTCCAGGGGCACCTTCTCCCGCCGCCCCACGAGGTATCCCAGGACCGCGTCGTAGTTCCCCCGCGCCTCCTCGGAGACCTCGATCGTCGCCCTGGGGTACTCCCTGTGCAGGGCCTTCGCCAGCTCCTCGTCGCTCTCCCCCAGGTCGACCATGCATATCCCGTGCTCGGTCGACGCGACCAGCAGCCTCCCGAGCGGGGAGTCCCCGACGAGGTAGACGATCCGCATCCCGGCGCCCCCTCTCCGGTACGCCCCCGGCGTCATGCCCAGCTTGGCGGTCGAGTCGGCGTAGAGCCAGCTCTGGGAGCTGTACCCGACCCGCCGGAGGGCGGCGACCACGGGCTCCCCCCGGCTGAGCTGCGCCTTGAGCCCGTTGATCCGGCACTCCTCGGCGTACCTCCGGGGAGACATCCCGACGAACTCCTTGAAGACCCGCTGCAGGTGGTACGGGCTGACCGAGAACCTCTTCGCGAGGGCCGCCAGCCCCAGGTCCTCGCCCAGGTTGGCCTGGATGTGCTCGCAGACGCTCGAGACAAGCTCCGCTCGCCGGACCGCCTGCGTCGGCCTGCACCTGCGACACGGCCTGTACCCGGACTCCTCCGCGGCCGCCGGGCCCGGGAAGAGGAGTATCCGGTCCGCCCTGGGCCTTCGGGCGGGGCACGACGGCCGGCAGTAGACGCCTGTGGACCTCACGCCGAAGACGAACGTCCCGTCGAACGAACCGTCGCGCCCCATCACGGCCACGAGGCGGGCCTCCCTCCCATCGGGGGCGACGTCCTGCCGGCCCGCCGGTGAGACCACCCCCGCCGCTGCTTCCCCTCCCTCTCCCATTCGCTATCGAGAGGATCGGTCTCCGGGTCCGCTAAAAGCCGTTTTGTCGGAATCTTGCGTCCAAACCTCGCCTGGTCGTCTTAAATAGACGCGCCGGCGGGGGCGCCGTCGCCTTGTCTAGGGCGTCTCACTTGGTCGGTGGCCTCCTCTGTCTCGTGGGCGGCTACCTGGTAGGGTACGATTCGGGCATAGAAGCCCAGCTCAAGGGGATCGTCGGCGGGATAGACGGAGCGGTGAACTCCCTCCCGTTCATACCCGGCCTGGTCGGCCAGCTGACGACGGACGAGTGGTACCTCATACCAGGCCTAGTGCTCGTCGTGGTGGGGCTGCTGATGGTCGTCATCGGAGGAGGGGGAGGTGGACCGAAGGCCCCGAAGCAGAAGGCGGCGCCCGTCGCAGAGGCTCCGGTCCGACCGCCGGGGTCGTGCAAGTTCTGTGGCGCCGACTTGAAGGGGAGCAAGACCTACTGCCCCGTCTGCGGAAGGTCCCAGACCTGACGCCACGCTAGGCCGACGGCCCCGGGCGCGGCGCCTTCCCGGTCAACCGGCCGGCGCCTCCCTGGAGATCATCGCGGCGGCCTCTCCAGCCTCCCGCAGAGTCGTCTGCGTATTGTTCCGTCTGAGGATGGCCAGAGCGAAGAGCACCACCGACCCCACCACGAACGGGATCAAGAGGATCACCCCCAGCGCGACCGCGCTCGGGGTCGCGGAGGTGCGATAGCCGAACCTCAGGAAGGCGCCGTCCTGGGTCACCTGTATCTGGATCTCATTGAAAAAGTCCCTGTAGACGAGGTCGCCGTCTCTGCCGAGGGGGACGCGGGGGATCAGGCCCCGCCTCTTGAGCTCCTTCTCCAGGTTCCCGAGGAAGACCCCCTTGCTTCCTCCCAGCCCCGGGAAGACGACCTCGCTGATCGTCGTCGTTATCCCGCGGTTCAGGTCCCGGGAGAAGAGGACCCCGACAGCCACGATCACCGCGAGGATGATGCCGGTGGCCAGCCCGAAGAGGAGCCAAAGGGAGACGATGGAACCGAGGGCGAGCTCTACCATGACCGAACCGTCTCCGGGGCGCCTAAAAATTCTGTACGATTCGGCTCGCTTTCCGGGTCCCCACGGCGTGGCGAGGGAGGAGGAGGTCCGCCGCGCGCTGTGTTTTCAGCCGAAACCTGGGAACACCCGATCGTTTTCACCCCTCGGTCTCGGTCCGGGGGGGCGCGAACAGAATCGTTAAAGACCCTGAAGGGGCGACGCCGCTCGAGTCCAGAATTGAGCGAACAGGTGGCACAGAACGGAGACACGGTCTCGGTCCACTACGTGGGCAAGTTTCCGGGAGGCAAGGTCTTCGACACGTCGATGAGGTCGGAGGCCGAGAAGGCCGGGCTTTTCACGCCGGCTCGGGACTACAAGCCCCTGATCGTCGTCCTGGGCGCGCATCAGGTGATAAGCGGCTTCGAGGAGGCGCTGGTCGGCATGAAGGTGAACGAGACGAAGGACGTCACCATCCCTCCCGAGAAGGGCTACGGGAAGGTCGGGAGACACCCGATGTCGGGGAAGACCCTGCAGTTCAGGCTCCTGGTGACCAACATCAAGAGGCGGTAGGGGCGGCAGACGGGCAGACGAAGAGCGGCCGGACGTCCAGAGCCCGACGCGCCCCGTTGCCTAACGATTAATAGACGGTGCGTGCAGACCCGGCACAACGGGTGATACCTTGCCTCGATCCAAAACCAGCCAGGTTAGCATGAAGACGAAGGACCTGATGGAGGTTCCGCCTCAAGTGGTCAGTGAGGACACCACGATAGACCAGGCCGCGTCGGCCATGTGGGAGGGGAACATCGGGAGCGTCATAGTGACGGACGGCGCCGGGGTCATGGTCGGCATCCTTACGGAGCGGGACGTGCTCTTCGCGGTGACCAAGGGCCTCACGGGGAAGGGCATCCCCGTCTCGAGCGTGATGTCCAAGACGTCTCTGAAGGCCAGCCCCAACGAGAACATAGTCACGGCGGTCGACAGGATGACCAGGGCGAACGTCCGGCACCTGCCCGTCGTCAGCAAGGAGGGGATACCGCTGGGGATGATATCGATGCGCGACGCGATGAGCATCAGCGAGCCCCTGCTGAAGTTCGTCCTGAACGTGGCGCGCAAGAGGCGCCCCGCCGCTGAGGGGTCCGCGCCCGAGCCCGAATCCGACGCGACCTGACCCGTGCGTGCGGGAGCGGGTGGTGGGCCGAGCGGAGCCTCAGGCCAGGCTCTTGACTATCGCTTCGAAGGCGGGCAGGACGCCGGGGTTGGTCGCCACCCAGGAGTAGACCACCCTGCCGCTGCCGTCGAGTACGAAGACGGCCCTGTTCGAGGTGTCGTACCCCTGGACGTCGCCGAGGTTGTGCCACACCAGCCCGTACCTCTGGACGACCTCCCGCTTGAAGTCGCAGAGCAGCGGGAACTTGAGCCCGTACTTCTCCGCGAAGGCCTTCTGGGCGAAGGGCGCGTCGACCGAGATCCCGACGAGGGTGGCGTCCATCTTCTGCAGGTCCGAGAACATGTCCCGGAACGTGCACATCTCCTGCGTGCAGGTGCCCGTGAACGCCCCGGGGTAGAACGCCAGGATCGTCCGCTTGCCTCCGCCGACGAACTCGTCGAGGCTGCGGACCTTCTTGTCCGAGTCGTAGAGGGTGAAACCGGGGGCCGTCTCTCCAACCTGTGGCATGATGGCAGTTCGCAGGCGCCGTCAGTTTAAAACGTTCTGGCGGCGCTACATCCCCTTGAGGACGCCGGCCAGGAAATCGATCTGCTCCCTCTCCGCCGGGTCCCAGAGCTGGAAGTAGAACTTGTCCACCCCCCTCTCCCGCAGCTCGTTGACCGAGCTGACGAAGTCGTCCGTGACTCCCACCAGCCAGCCGCCCTTCTTGAGCGTCCTGGCGTAGGCGTCCTCGTCCCCGGTCGCCCCCTTCTTCCGCATCTCGCCCCTCAGCCTCGCCCTGAGCTTCGCCTCGCTCTCGGCGACGACGAACGGGCCCATCCGCGAGATCTCGATCTCCCTCCCGCTGCCCTCGAGGGCCGCCTTCATCGAGTCGAACTTCTCGGGGAATGGCGTGAAGAAGTTCCACTCGTCGCCGAAGGTCGCGGTCTGGCGGACGACCGATGGCGTCCTCCCCCCGACGATCAGGTGTATGCCGCGCGCCCGCTTCGGGAGCGTCCCGAGGTGGGCCGAGAAGTGCTTCCCGGCGAATTCCGCCGTGCCCACCGGCTGGGTCAGCGGCCGGATGATCTCGAGGGCCTCGTGGAACTGCTTGACGCGGGTCCCCGGGTCGGGGAACTCGAACCCGTGGGCCAGGTACTCGTCCTGGTACCAACCGGCGCCCAGGCCCAGCTGGAGCCTGCCGTGGGCCATGGCGTCGACGGTGCAGGCCATCCTGGCGAGGAGCGCCGGGTTCCTCCAGCCTATGGGCGAGACCATCGGCCCGAACTTGATCTTCTTCGTCCGCTGCGCCATGGCGCCCAGCGTGACCCAGCACTCGGACGAGTCCAGACCCTTGCTCCTGGACGTGGGGAGCAGGTGGTCGGACCGGAAGAAGTAGCCGTACCCGTCCCTCTCGGCGAGCTCGGCGACCTCCATCAGCACCTCGACGTCCATCCCTTCCTGAGGCTCGACCATCACTCCGCACCGCTCTCTAAAGTCCAACGGGCGGAGTTGGGCGGGCGGGGATAATAATCGATTGCGCTCGACCAGAACAAAAATCATATATACAACTCGAAGTTGTATAGCTGATGCGAATTCTATATGTCCGGTAGTCCACAATACATCATTCTAAAGGAAGGGACGGCTGAGTCCAAGGGAAGGGAGGCTCAGAGAAACAACATCCAGGCCGCGAAGCTGATCTCGGAGATAGTGAGGAGCTCGCTGGGCCCCCGCGGCATGGACAAGATGCTCGTCGACTCGCTCGGTGACGTCACGATCACCAACGACGGCGCGACGATGCTGAAGGAGATCGACGTCCAGCACCCCGCCGCCAAGATGCTGGTCGAGGT
>JBEKTS010000003.1:0-67599 GCA_049515775.1 Nitrososphaerales archaeon
CGTGAAGAGCGAATGGGTCACCCGGGTCCTCGCGGGACGGCCGTCCCGCGAGGTGTGTCCCAGGACGTCGATGAGGTAGTTGACCGAGAGCGAGAGCCAGAGGGCCAGGACGACCGGCCCGAGCGCGATGGCGTGCGCGAGCGAGAGAAGGGCGAAGGAGACGCCGGTCGAGAAGAGGTAGTGGGTGAGCTCTTTCATCGTCGTCGTCCTGCTCCTAGGTCAGACCCCCTGCGCCTTATTGAGTACCACCCCGGAACGCCTCTCGGGACCGAAGACTGATTTACCATCGCTTCCACCGCTCGCCGACGAATTGCGGTCGAACTTCGCGGCCCTGCTGTTCTCAACCGTCGCCGGAGACCTCATAGCTCCGATCTTCGCCCTCTACCTGCCCCTGTACGCCCTCCAGCTCGGAGCCGACCCTCTGGAGATAGGGCTCGTGGGCGGCGTCTCCTGGGCGTCCTACAGCTTCGCGCCCTACCTGATCGGGAGATACTCGGACCGGGTCAGGATGCGGAAGGCGTTCATCGTCGTCTCCCTGGTGATGCTCACCTTCTGCTCGTTCACCTACGTGCTGGTCGAGTCTCCTGTCCAGCTGATAGCGCTCAGGCTGGTCGAGGGCGTGGCCTGGTCGATCCTCTGGCCGGTCATGGACGTCGCGATCAGCGAGGACGCGTCCTGGGAGAGCACCAAGGCCCTCTCCATCTATAACGCGGTCTGGTCCACCGCGGGGGCCATAGGCCCGCTCCTGGGAGGGTCGCTCATCCTCCTCTTCGCCGGGAGCATCAGGGACGTCTTCCTGGTGACCGCCCTGCTGACGGCCGCCTCGGTCGTCGTCATGGTCCTCTTCTTCCGCGAGGGGAGCCGCCCGGCCGCGCCCGTGGAAGGCCCGGCTGACGGCGCGGAGGCTCCGACGGTCGAGGTGAGGAGGGGGAGGAGGCCGGGGCGGCGCGCCCGAGACCTCTTCTGGGTCTTCGTCCTCGGGATGATCATGATCTCGTCCGTCCGCGGGGTCCTCTTCACCTTCTATCCGCCCCTCGCCCAGTCCCAGGGGGTCTCGATCGCCGTCATAGCGCTGATAGGCTTCACCTTCGGCGCTGGCAGGGCCGTGGTCTTCGTCCTGTCCACGCGCGACGAGATCAGGGGGTTCATCCTCGACGACCGGAACGTCGAGAGGGTCCTCCTGGCCGCGCTCGGCCTCAGCGCCATCGGGGGCGTCCTGCCGCTCGCAGGCGACAGGTCGGGGGCGATCGGCTTCCTGGCGTTCGGCGTGGTCGCCTTCTCCGGTTCGTTCCTGGTCTCCGCGAGCCAGGCGAACTTCATCTCGCGGGCCGAGCCCCACAAGAGGGGCGCGGGGGCTGGCATCTTCGAGTCCACCATAGGCATCGGGCTGGCGATCAGCCCGATCCTGGCCGGGCTCTTCTCAGGAGGCTCGCTCTCGCTGCCGTTCCTCGTCGTCCCCGTCGAGTTCGCGATCTCGGTCCCCGTCTTCCTCTACCTCCTCCGCCGCGCGAGGGTGCCCAGAGACCCGGACGGCGGCCAGCGCCGATGAACGGGGCGGGCCGGCGCCAGTCCGGCGCTACCCCGGGGGCGCCCCCTCGGGGACGGCGGCCGAGGAGTGGCCGGTCGGAGGGACCCCGCCCCTGGGCCATGGCGGCGTCTGCCTAGGTCCCTCCTGCGGGTAGGCCCTCTGGATGATCCGGTTCCTCAGCTGAGTCAGCCCGTCCCCCCGGAGCGCCGAGACCTTCGCGACCGAGAACTCGCCGTAGAGGGGGTTCGTCTCGATCCTTCTAGCGCTGCCGTCCTTCAGCAGGTCTATCTTGTTCAGGACCAGGAGGATCCGGGTGGGGTCGACGCTGAGCTCGGCGAGGGTCTCCCGGCAGCTGTTGAGCTTTATCCTGGTGGACTCCTCGTCCTCGCTGGCGTCGAGCATGAGGAGCACGACGTCCGCGTAGCTGAGCTCCTCGAGCGTCGACTTGAAGGACTCGATCATGTAGGTGGGGAGCCTGGAGACGAACCCCACGGTGTCCGAGAGCATCACCCTCTTCCGGGGGTCCGAGAAGCTGACGGCCCTCGTGGTCGTGGTCAGCGTCGTGAAGAGGCTCGGCGACTCCTCCCTCGTCTCGGAGGCGAGCCTGTTGAAGAGCGTCGTCTTCCCGCTGCTGGTGTAGCCCGCGAGCGAGACCAGGGGCATCCCGAGCTTCTTCCGCTCGACCCTGTGGAGGGAGCGGCTCGACTGCGCCTTGGCCAGCTTGGCCTTGATGGAGGTCATGCGGCGATTGAGCGCCCTGAACTTCGTGTCGACCAGCGTCTCACCCAGTCCCATGAACCCGGCCCTCTCTCCGTTCACGGAGTAGCGGACGGCGTCCCGCGCGCGGGGTATCTCATAGCGCAGCTCGGCGAGCTGCACCTGGAGCTTGGCCTCGGTGGTCATCGCCCTCCGGGCGAAGATGTTCAGGATGAGGCGGTCCCTGTCGACTATCTCGACGCGCGTGACGGTCGCCAGCTTGTACGCCTGCGAGGAGGTGAGGCTCTCGTCGACGACGAGGGTCTTGGAGCCGTTCTGCCTCACGATCTCCCTGAGCTCCTCGGCCTTGCCGACCCCGACGCCGAACTCCGACTTCACCACCCGCCTCTGGGTGATGAGCGCCTGGACCGAGTAGCCGGCCGCGCTGGCCAGCTCCGCTATCTCCCTCTTGGCGAACTCGTCAGGATAGGTGACGATCGTGGCCTTGTCGCTGGACAGACCCAGGTTCACCGCCTCGGGCCGGGCCTCGTCTCGGGGACCCACCGGAGAGCGCGAGTCGGCAAGGCTAGCAACCCACCACTCAACCGCTCATCGTCTCGGAAGGCTCGGGGTAGACGACGCTGGAGACGAGCGTCCTCGAACAGTCGACGCAGTGGACGACGTCGTTCGCGCACCGGGCGTGATACCTCGAGCCGCACTGGCACTCCGTGTAGGGCTCGGCGGCCATCCCGAACTCGAGGAGGGACTTGATCTCCTTCCCGCAGTGCAGGCAGACCCTGTTCATGCCCAGGACGTCCCTCTGCGTCAGGATCCCCACTATCCCCCCTTCTTGCGTGACGAGCAGTCTCCTGATCTTCTTCCTGCTCATCAGGTCGACGGCCTCTCCGATCGACCGGTCGTGCTCGATCACGATCGGGTTCCGGGTCATTATCTCGCCGACCCTGGTCGACTCGCTCGACCTCCCGGTCGCGAGGATCTTCTTCAGTAGGTCGACCTTCGTCAATATCCCCGACGGGCGGCCGTCCCTCGTGGCGACGACGCTCCCGACGTCCCTCTCGACCATCAACTTGACCGCGGAGATGACGGGCGCATCCTCGTCGATCGTTATGAGGTTCCTCTTCGCGATCTCGCCGACCTTTATCTCGAGCATGGCCCAGGGTCGAAGGCCCGGTCCGATTATTTAAGCAGAGCCCCCTCCGGAAGGCCGGGTCGCCCGCGGACCTACTCGAAGGAGACGTCCGACCTCATGTAGGCCCTGACAGCCATGAAGAGGACGACGGCGGTCTCGGCGCAGAGCAGGAGCATGCGGTATCCGTCGGTCGCCGTCAGCGTCCCGAAGTACGCGTCCCTAACCGAGTCCGCCACGTACGTCAGCGGGTTCACGACGAAGAGGGCCTTGATCTCGATCGGGAGGGAGCCGCTCATCGGGTAGAAGACCGTGCTGGCGAAGTTGACCACGAATATCACGAGTATCTGGATGCTGTTGTAGGCGTTGTTGGACTTGACCAGGGCCGAGATGAGGAGCATCAGGGACCCGAAGAATATCGAGCCGACCAGGATGGACCCGAACATCACCGCTCCGCCGAACCAGGTGACGGGGAGCGAGCCGAGGAGGAGCAGGGCGCCTCCCAGCATCACGAGCGCCCCGCCGAGCCCGAATATCACCGAGGTGAACATTATGCCCAGGAGGTACTGCAGGCGCGTGAAGGGCCCGACGAGGAGCTGCGCCAGCATGCCCCACCTCCTGTCGGCCCAGAGGACGCTGCCTCCCACCGTCCCCGCCATCACCGACTGGAACGACATGATCCCCGGGGTCAGGAACGAGAGGTAGCTCGGGGAGGACGAGGAGGAGGTGGTGGAGGTGAGGGAACCGAAGCCGAAGCCGAAGAAGACCAGGTAGAGGGCCGGGAGGCCTATCAGGATGATCAGGCTGCCGGGGTCCGTGTTGACGACGATGTTCCTGTACATCAGCCTGAGGATGTTGGGGGCGGCCATGGCGCTCAACCTGCGGTGGTCGTCGCCGTCATCGCCCCTCCGTCGCCGTCTCCTCTCTCTCCTTGCCCCACCCTAGTCACGGAGTCGATGAAGACGTCCTCGAGCGTGTTCTTCCTCACGTTGAGCCACTCTATCTGGAGTCCCCTCGACTGCGAGAGGTCGATTATCGTCTGGAGAGCCGCCTTGGGGTCCGAGACGAGTATCACCGCGGAGCTCCCCGACGACTTGACGCTGGCGTCCCCCCCGAGCCTCTCGCCCAGGGCGCCGAAGAACCCGGAGAGGTCCCCGCCGGCCAGCGTGACCTCGACGGCTTTCCTGCCGCCATAGCGCGTCTTCAGGTTCTCCACGGTGTCCATGGCGAGGATCCTGCCCTGGTCGATCACGGCTATCCTGTCGCAGAGGTAGTCGGCCTCCTCCAGGTTGTGCGTCGTGAAGACGACCGTGAGCCCCTTGATCACCTCCCTCTTGATCGAGTCGAGGAGCTCCCTCCTCATCATCACGTCCAGGCCCACGGTCGGCTCGTCGAGGAAGAGCACGTCCATGTCGTGCATCATCTCCCTCGCCACCTGGACCCGGCGCTTCTGGCCTCCCGAGAGGTCGAACGACCGCTGCTTCCGTATGGGCTCGAGCCCGAACTTCTTGATGAGCTCCTCCCTGCGCCTCACCCTCTCCTGCTTGGGGACCCCCCACAGGATGCCGTAGACGTCGAAGTTGCCCTGGACGGTGGTGAAGTCGAAGGACTCGCCCTGCTGGACGACGCCTATCCTGGACCTGATCTTCCTCCCTTCGTGCTCGGGGTCCATCCCCATGATCCTCAGCCGGCCCGAGGTGGGGCGGATGAGAGTGGTGAGCGCCTTGATCAGGGTGGACTTGCCGGCGCCGTTCTTGCCGAGGAGGCCGAAGACCTCGCCCTTCCCCACGGAGAAGCTCACCCCGTCGAGGGCATACTTCTTCCCGTCGTAGGTGTGCCTGATCCCTTCGGCCTCGATCATCTCCCCGACCATGATGACAGACTCTGGTGACCGGCCGAGTGCAGGAGCATAAAAAGGCGGCACGCCACCGGTTATCACATCCTGTGTCTGCGGGGGCGCTCCCCTCCATGGCGTGTGTCCCCTTGCCGCGTCGCCTTCTGGGACCGCCTCGCCGGGCCCGGTCGGTCGCCCGCTCGCCTAGCCCTCGGCGAACCTGAACCCAGCGGATTCGAGGACGTCCTCGTGGGACCTCGTCATCTCCGCCTTCTTCGTGCGACCGAGGTCGACGAAGGCCAGCTCCCTCCAGGCGGGGGCCCTGGGAGGTGGCCTCCCCGCGGGCAGCTCGCCCCTGAACACGAACTCCAGGTCCCAGTGGTCCGCCAAGTGCGGGAACCTCCTCGGGACGTACACCTCCGATACGACGGCGGGCCCGGAGAGCCGGACGTCTTCGAGCTCCAGCTGCTCCCTCAGGATCCGCCCCGCCGCCGCCTGCGGCGACTCCTTGAGGACCAGGTGGGAGGACGGGATCATCCACCCCCTCGAGTGGACCTCGACCCGCTCGGTGTCCAGGGCCCCGATGTGGTCCCAGGCCGCCCCTGGATCCAGGTGTCCGAGCAGGACCAGGTTAGGGCTGCCGGACTCGGTGAGGACGACGAACGAGGAGAGGCAGATTCCTCCCTCCGGGATCTCGCTGGTCGTCAGCGCGCTGGCATCGGGATTGCCTGAGGAGATGGCGCTCCCAGCGTTGAAGCGGGCGAAGCGCCGGCCGGTGGTCACGTCCTCCCTCAGGGACAGCCCAGATTAATCCGCTTCTCCGGCGTCGTGGCTCGCGGGGGCGCGGTCGCGCTCCACCATCTCTCGCGGCCCAGGGGCTAGCTCGGTGTGTGGCGCCGCTCTCTCGAGGCCCTAGGCGCCCCACCTGGCGCTGAGCCGCTCGAGCCTGCGCATGGCGTCGACCTTGCAGCTCCTTTCGACCTCCGTCGCCTCCAGGACCTCCCGGAGGAACGCTATCGTGCCGTCCATCGCGGGCCGGTCTACGGGGAACGGGACGCCGTCCTTCCCTCCGTGGGCGAAGCTGAACTTCACCGGGTCCCTCCAGGAGACCTCCGCCCCGTAGACGAGCTGGGCGACGAGCGCGATGGCGCGCACCGTCGCCGGTCCGACCCCCCTGAAGGCGAGCAGCTCTTCGTAGTCTCGCGGCTGGGTGTCGTAGAGCCGTCGGAAGAGCCCCCAGTCCAGGTCCGTCGGCATCTCGTAGGCCGGCGTAGAGGGAGGTGGGCTGAGATGGCCGCCGTCGCCTTCCTCGCAGCCCGTCCAGCCGTCCAGGGGCGTGCAGCCGGACCCGATCTTCCTGATGGAGGAGACGAGGTTGGCGGGGTTCTGCTTCACGAGGTCGACGCAGGCGGATCGGTTCTCCTCCGCCTCGCTCGCGGTCATGTTGAGCACCGACTCGACGACCGAGTCGCCCACGACCGCGTCGTGGGGCTCGACTACGTAGTCCTTCACGTGGTCCGAGAGCCAGTGATAGCGGCGCGCCGAACGGTCAGAGGCGTTCATGCCCTGCTGGACGACCGCCCATCCCCCGCGCTCGGAGAGGAGGAAGGCGTGGTGGTAGATCGGGTAGCCGGCCTGGACCGCGGCGTTGTCGACCTTGGCGCAGATCCGACTGGCGTACTTCATCTCCTCGAGCTTCGAGGTCGAGAGACCCATCGCCAGCCCCGCCTCCTCGATGCCGGCGGGTGCGCCCTTGGCCGCCCTGCCCTTGCCCCCCACGATCCTGAGGCCGTGCTTCTCCGGCGTGATGACGTCCTTCATTATCCCCAGGGTCACGGTCGTCAGCCCCGACGAGTGCCAGTCGAACCCCAGCACGCACCCCAGCGCCTGGAACCAGTACGGGTCGGCGATGCGCTCCAGGAAACCGTCCGGCCCGCGCTCATTCACGATCAATCGGGCCATCTCGTCGGCCAGCGGCTTCATCCTCTCGGTGAGCCAGCCCGGCGCGTGCCCTCCGTGGAGGGGCAGAACGACGTACCCCGTCTTTTTCATCTCTGACTATCCCAGCCCGCTCACTCGCGAACGTCGACCCGGCTGGTGCATATATGGGCAACTATTATCGGGGCGCGGAGCCGGGCGCTCGTCTCCGTCGCACGGCCAGGGACGCCCGAAGGCACGGTTCGCGCGCATACTTGCGACATCCTTGCGACATCCTGAAGGTCGCTCGACCATCGTCGCAAGGAACGGGGTGGACTCGGACCATCCTGGCGGCGCCCGGGCGAGATGCGCTACAGTCTAAATACCTGAACTTGAACCCCAAGCGAACGCGTGGCCCTAGTAGTGTAGTGGTTAGCATAGGAGGCTGTGGAGGAGAGATGAATTCTCCGCGGTCACCTCCCGACCTGGGTTCGACTCCCAGCTAGGGCCCTCCAATCTTCCCCGCCCTATCATCGGGGCTCGACCTCCGATGTCAGCGTCCAGACGTGCACGGGACGAGATGGCGGCGTATTCCACGTTGGCCTCGCGCCCACGCCCGGATCGGGCCAAAGCTCGTCAGGCGCCTGCAGCGCCTCGTTCCGTGTGACTCCATCCGGACCCGCTCAATCGCGCGAGTAACAGAAGTACGGGAACCCTCCGTTCACCTTGTCGACGGCCCACTCGACTATCTTGTTCGATATCTCCTTCCACTTCCTGGTCCAGTCGATGTTCGCGACCACCCTCTCCTTCTCCGACTCGCTCCCCTTGAGGGGCACGGTCTCCCAGACGGGGCGGCCGTAGAACGGCTTCACGATCCTCACCTGCCACTTCTTGCAGGACAGCTTCGCCCCTTCCTGCGCGAAGAACTTGCAGGAGGTACAATATCGCGAGAGCCAGATTATCTCCTTGGTCCTCTTGACGGACTTGCCGATCTCCTCCAGGAGCCTCTCGGACTCCCTCCTGATCATCTGGGCGAGCTCCTCCTGGCCCTCCTTGGTGTTCATGTAGTACTCCGGGTCCCGGGCCAGTGCCTCCTGCCATCCGAGAGGCTCGTCGTCTCGTTGCAATTCTCTCTTTTCTACCTGGCTCGAAGAGAGGCGACGGGTAATTAACGGTTATCCGTTCGCCGCGGGGAGGTGGCGCCATCCTCATGACCAGAACGGGCCAAGGCGCGACGAGAGCGGATCGACGGACGGCTTCGTGCCTACGTGACCCGAGGCCGTGGGGGTCGATCGGCTTGCTGCCAAACGGCTCCTGTGAGGGCGCGAGGGGGGCGCGCTCCTCCCGTGAGGGCGCGAAGCCAGGACCCATGGCTCTCGCACGGGTGAGCGGCGCGGCGGGCCGGCCCGTCGCCCGTGTCCTCCCCGTTCTCGATCGCACCGGCGAGGGCGGAGCGCGATGAGGGTCCTCCACGTCTGGGACGTCTCGGGGGTCGCGAGCACCATAGCAACCCACATGGACAGGCTCTACCAGACCCAGAGCGAGCTCCTGGTGAGGGCCAGGTTCTCCCACTTTGGGATCGAGACATTCCCCAACACCAAGGTCTCGAACTCCGGGGCGCTGGGGTTCGGCCTCTCGGCCCTGCTCCGGGCGAGGAGCGCCGACGTCGTCCACGTCCACAGCTTCTGGAAGCTCGTCCCCAACCTGAAGCGCCTCTATCCGGAGAAGGTCGTCCTCCTCTCGTTCCACAACATCACTGACAAGTATCGGTGGACCGAGAGGAGGTCCAGCATAGCCCGAGCCGACCTGATCACGGTGAGCACCCCGAACCTCATCACGCAGGACTCGCCGCCCGGCGTGGTCCTGGTCGAGAACCCGGTCGACACGGACATCTTCTACGACAGACACCAGCACGAGCCGGGGACGGCCCTCCACCGCGAGGCCTTCGCCACCGAGGAGGCGCTCGAGATGGCGGCGAGGAGGAACCTGAAGATACGGGTGATACCGCGCACCGAGTCGATATCTCATGATGAGATGGGGGCGGTGATGGCCCCATACGAGTACTACATCGACGTCAAGCGCTCTCCCAGGGTAAGCCCTGAGATCCTTACCGCGACGAGTCGCATGGGGTTCGAGGCGCTCGCCTCCGGCCTGAAGCTGATCAGGTGGGACGGGAGCGTGCTCGATGGCCTGCCGGACCAGAACAGGCCTGAGCACGTGGCCAGGACGTTCTTCGAGCACTACAGGAGACTCCTGGAGGCTTGATCGCGTCCGCCCCACCCAGGCCTCGCGCCGGCGGGGAATGTCGCGGAGTCGCTCGTGGGTTCTCTCTCCCTCGATGGGCAGAGGAGGAGGGAGGGAGGTGGGACGGCGCTCGGCCGGTCTTCATGGCCACCGTCCACCCCTTCGTCATCCCGATAGCTTGAATAGCGCCTCGAGATGGCGTGAGAACGACGCGTGGCGTGCTTCGACGGGCGATCTGGACTGACGCAAGTCAGGATGAAGATGAAACTGCCACGCGTCGCAAACAACACCAGCGGCGGTGCCTGCACTCCCCGAATCGGTCGGGGCCATGGATCGTCGGCGGTCTGGCTGGCAGGCCGTCGACCGCCGGGGCCGAAGACTATGCGGCCCTGCGTCCGAGTCTCTTGACCAGGTCGCCGCTGGTCGTCTCTCTGGCACCCCTCGCAGTCATGGACCTGAAGGCCGAGGCAGAGTCGGTCCGTCTGAGGTTCACCCCCCGCACGCAGTCCGTGACGATGGTGACCTGGAAACCGTTCTCCATCCCGTCTATCACCGTGTTCTTGACGCAGTAGTCTGTGGCGAGCCCGACGACGAACAGCTCCCCTACGCTCTGCTTTCTGAGCCGGGGTGCGAGGTCCGTCCCCTGGAACCCGGAGTACGCCTCGACGTCCTTTCGGGTCGCCTTGCTGACCACCGTCGCCGCTCCCCTCGGAACGTGCAGGGAAGGCGGGAACCGGGCTCCGGGCGTGCCCTTGACGCAGTGGGGAGGCCAGACTCCTCCCTGCGACCTGAACGAGAGGTGGTCGCTGGGGTGCCAGTCCCTGGTGAAGAAGACCGGCAGGTGCGCTCGGTAGAACCGGTCGACCAGCCCGTTGACCGGCTCGATGATCTCGTTCCCCTCCTTCACCGGGAGCGCGCCGCCTGGCAGGAAGTCCCTCTGGATGTCCACCACGATCAGCGCTTTCTGCGGCAACGCTACATCCAGCCCAGCTCTGGCTCCGACCGCGCTACGGCCCCGATGTCCTTCAGGGCCTGCGCCCTGATGGCGGCCGGGGACCTGAACTCGGAGAAGATCTCGCCTTTGCGGATCAGCGGCTTCAGCAGCGGCTCGGACCCCCGCGGAGGGCTCGCCCCGTCGAGGGCGACGGTGTCCCTGAAGCCCTTCGCCCTGAAGACGGCTTTGCGCCCCCCGAGTCCGCCCCTCTTCGCCCTGAAGTGCCGGGTCCCTCCCTTCCCATGGACCTCCACTATCTTGGCGCTAAAGTCGATGACCGGCGGGTAGGCGACGGCGGTCCCGATCCCGAAGCCGTCGACGAGGTCCTTGAGCTGGGCGACGTCCTCCTCGGCCAGCCTGCCCGAGACGATGATCTTCACGGCCTTCCCTCCCCGGATGTTCAGCTCCCACCTGACCTCCTCGATGATCTGCCGCAGGTTCCCACGGCGCGAGCTGGGCGTGTCTATCCTGACGCCCCAGAGGCTCTTGCCCAGCGTCTCGAAGGCCCTGATCGCCTCGGACTTTTCGTCCCAGAACGTGTCGATGAGCGCTATCCTCGGGACATCCTTCGGGATCGTCCGGTCGAACATGAGCCAGGCCTCCGCCTGGTCGCCCAGCACCTGGACCAGCGCGTGCGGCATCGTCCCGCTCGGCTCCACCCCGAGGAGCTTCGCGCCGAGGACGTTCGAGACGGCATCGAAGCCGGCGACGTAGCAGCTCCGCTCGACGAGGGGGGCGAGGGCCGGGTGGACGCGCCTGGTCCCGAAGCTGATCAGCGTCCTGTCTCCGGCGGCGGCCCTGAACCGCGCCGCCCTGGTCGAGACGGACGTCGACGAGGAGATGAGGCCGAGCAGGGGGTTCTCGTACTCCACGAAGTCGCGGTACCGGCCCGTTATCGTCATGACCGGCTCGTAGAAGGTGGTCCTTCCGTCCGCCAGGAAGACCGAGCCCTCGTCGAACGCCCAGACGTCGACGGGGACGCCCTCGAGGAGCTTGGCGACCTCGTAGACCCCGGTGAGGACCCCCCAGATCCCAGGGTAGGGGATGTCCCTGGCGAAGACCTCCATCACGACTTCGGAGTCGACGTGGTTCCTAGCCAGGACCTCCTTGGTGTTCAAGAAGTAGGCGTCGGTCGTCTTCGCGCTCCTGATCTCGTCCTCGTCGGCCGTCCAGAAGAGACGGTCCGGCAGGTCGCGCCGCTTCATTATCGGCCGCGACAGAATAGCCCCATAGAAAAAGTATTTCACGCACGAGGGGGCGTTCCGGGAACGTTGCAAAGAGCTGAGCTCGACCTCTCCGAGGTCAAGAGAAGGATCACCTCGTTCATCAGGAAGAACGTCGAGGAGTCCCAGACGGACGGCGTCCTTCTGGCGCTCGACGGCGGGGTCGGATCGGCGGTAGCCGCGCACCTCTGCGTCGAGGCGCTCGGCAGCAGGAGGGTGACGGGTCTGATAATGCCCGATCTGCGGATCTCCTCTGAGGAGGAGGTCTCGGACGCGAAGATGGTCGCGAGCGAGCTCTGCTTGGAGACGAGGCTCATCGACGTGGCCACGATCCAAAAGTCATTCATGAGGAGCCTGGAGAGCAACAAGGTCGCCGAGGAGAACCTCCGGGCCAGGATCAGGATGTCGCTGCTCTACTACCACGCGAACCTGCTCAACAGGCTCGTCGCCGGATCGGTCGACAGGTCCGAGATCCTGCTGGGGCACTTTAGCAAGTACGGCGACGGAGGGGTGGACATCCTGCCGCTGGGCGGCCTCTACAAGACAGAGGTCAGGAAGCTCGGCGAGGTCCTGGGCATAAACAGGCGGATAGTCGCGAAGAGGAGGGCGCAGAGGGCCTGGACCTCTCGCTCGAGGCTGGAGATCGGCGTGGACTACGACAAGACGGACCAGATCCTCAGGCTGAGGCTCGACCGCGGCCTCGACGCGGCGACGATCTCGGCCATGGTCAGGAGCAACCAGACCCGGGTCGAGAGCGTCATCGCGAGGTACGAAGCGTCTCTGCACAAGAGGGACCGGCCGGGAATCTGCGCGATCGACCGCGGGTAGCGTCGAGTCGGGGACCGGAGGAGGACCGACCGCCCGAGGGACCCTGGCGCTATTCTCGCGACCTCGACATCTCTTCCTGAAGCTTCGCGAGGAGGCCCCGGAGCGTCTCCTGCTCTTCTTTCGTGAACTTCTGGAGGGCCCTCTGCATGAACCGTGAGTACTTCTTGGCCACCCCGTCCTGCAGCTCCCTTCCCTTGGAGGTGAGCCCTACGATGGTCGCCCTCCTGTCCTCCCTGTGCGCGGTCCTCTCGATGAGCCCCTTCGACTCGAGCCTGTCCACGATCCCGGTGACGTTGGCCGCGGTGACGAAGAGCTCGTCGCTTATCGTCTTCATGGGGGTAGGGCCGTGTTTCGCTATCACCCGGAGCGCGTAGAACTGGGGCTGGGTCAGACCTTCCCTGGCGAGCAGCTCCGTCATGCTGCGCTGCATCACCCTGTACGTCGCGATGATTGCGTTGTACGTCCCGTTGCGCTCGTCGGCCGCCTCCGCCGGCTCGGGCATGCCGTCCAGAACATTAGTCAATGTATAAATAGTTAATGTTTTGAGCGGTTTGCGGACAGTTTGAGCACCGGGGTAGACTCTGGGGCGACCGCGTCCCGCAGGACGTTTGGAACCGCGGAAGCGTCCCTCGTCGCAGCCGGCGCGGGCGAGTCGAGGCCCTCAGTCGTCCCCGCTGGCGAAGCGCAGAGACCGGAGGTCGGTGCCAGGCGCGCCGACCCTGCAGCGGCGGCCCCGCACCGCACACGCCGTGGCCCCTCCGACGGACCGCGCAAAGGGTGAAGCGGATGGTCGAGTACAAGTGGGTGGCCCTCTCCAACACCACCCTGGGCGTCCTGATGGCATCGATAAACGGCACGATAGTGCTGATATCGCTCCCGGCCATCTTCCGCGGCATAGACATCGACCCCCTGACCTCCTTCCAGTACCTCCTCTGGATCCTCTTCGGGTACAGCATAGTCACAGCGACGCTCCTGGTCACGTTCGGGCGGCTCTCCGACATTTACGGGCGGGTCAGGCTCTACAACCTGGGCTTCGCCGTCTTCACGGTCGGGTCGATCCTCCTCTACCTCACGCCCAGCTCGGGCACCACCGGAGCCCTGGAGCTGATCTTCTTCAGGATACTCCAGGGGGTCGGCGGGGCGTTCCTCTTCGCGAACAGCGCTGCGATAATCACCGACGCCTTTCCGTCGGACGAGCGCGGGAAGGCGCTCGGCATCAACCAGGTGGCGGCGCTCGCGGGCACCCTGATAGGGCTGACCGCGGGCGGGGTCCTCGCCTCGATCGACTGGAGGCTCGTCTTCCTGGTGAGCGTGCCCGTGGGCGTCGTCGGGACCGCCTGGTCCTACACCAAGCTCAAAGAGCTCGGGACGATCAGGAAGGACCAGCACCTCGACGCGGTGGGGAACGCCACCTTTGCCGTCGGTCTCATCGTGCTGCTGGTGTCGGTGACCTACGGCCTGGTGCCCTACGGGAGCTCGTTGATGGGCTGGGGCGACCCCTGGGTGATCGCAGGGCTCGTGGTGGGGGTGGCGCTGCTGGTCGCGTTCCCCTTCGTGGAGATGCGCGTGGAGGACCCGATGTTCCGCCTCGACCTCTTCAAGATCAGGATGTTCAGCGCGGCGAACGTCGCCGGGATGCTCAGCGCCGTCGGGTTCGGGGGGGTCATGATCATCCTCATCATACTGCTCCAGGGCATATGGCTGCCCCTGCACGGATACAGCTACTCCTCGACCCCGCTCTGGTCGGGCATCTACATGCTGCCCCTGATGGTCGGGTTCATGGTGATGGGCCCCCTCAGCGGGTTCCTCTCCGACAAGTACGGCGCGAGAGGGCTATCGACGGTGGGGCTGGTCATCGTCGGCGTGACGTTCGTCGCCCTCTCGTTCCTGCCCTACGACTTCGTCTTCCTGCCCTTCGCCGTGATCCTCTTCGCAATGGGGGTAGGGAACGGGATGTTCGCCTCCCCGAACGTCGCTTCGATAATGAACTCCGTCCCGCCGGAGCACCGCGGCGCGGCCTCCGGGATGCGCGCCACGCTGCAGAACTGCGGGCAGACGGTCAGCCAGGCGCTCTTCTTCACGATAATAATCTCCGCCCTGGCCACCAACCTCCCGAGCGCGTTCGCGACCGCGCTCACGAACGCGGGCGCGCCCCAGCTCGCGCCGGCCTTCGCGAGCATCTCGCCGACCGGCGCCATGTTCGCCGCTTTCCTGGGGTACAACCCCGTGGGGACGATGCTCGGCTCGCCGCAGCTCGCTCAGGCCGTCGCCCAGATTCCGCAGACCGCCCTGGCCTACCTCGAAGGGACCAGGTTCTTCCCGAACGCCATCGCCGCGCCCTTCATGTCGGCCCTCGACGTCTCGTTCTACATCGGCGCCGCCCTGTCTTTCGTGGGGGCGGTCGCATCGGCACTGCGGGGCAAGAAGCGCGTATACGGGGCGGAGGAGGGGAACCAGAATGCGGCTCCGGCCGCGGTCAGGAGGTCGGGTGACTCGGACGAGGCCTCCTCGGCACCTCGGTGAGACCGAGCTCTCGGAGACGGGTCGGCCCCGGTATCTTTTCGACGGCCGCCCCAAGAGCCCCTCCCTCGGGCCGAGCTCACCATCATCCATGGGTCGCGCCGCCGCTCCGAGTTCCGTCGTCATGAGAGCGGCTCACGAGCCTTAAGTACGGCTAGCGACAACAAAACGACGTGGGTGCATCGGGCGTGGAGGAAGGGTCAAAACGCAAGAAACGAGGCGCGCCAGCTGGAGCGCGTCGCAACGCCGTGAGGGACGCTGTGCCAGACGCCCAACGCCCCGGGCAGATCAAGCGGGTGCTCGAAGACGAGGAGCCAGTAGCAGAGAACGACGAAGAAGACGACTGACCGGTCGACTTCGGCTGACCCTCGGGTCGTTTCCTGAGCGCCGAAAAAGGTTCGACCCGGGCTGTCGACCTCAGGCGTGGGGCCGCTACCGGGCGTCTCGAGTTGTGCATTCTGGACGGAAGAGGGGCTCGTGGCCCCTCGTTGCCGAGGCCAGCGCCCCGCCCGTCACGATCCATACGTCCTGCCGGGTCCCTCTCACGCATCGCCTGTCGTCCTGATCACGCCGGCGCGTCGATCGAGGGGCGAGAGCGGTCTGAGACCGGCCGCAGAGCGTCCGCAGGACAAGGCCTCGACCATCGCGTCTACGCTCCGATGACGATGGTCAGGATGCCCTTCTCTGCCCGTCCGATTGTGGATCCGGGCACCCCACGACGCGATCCTGCCCTTCAGACTCGAGGGTTGCGGCGCCGGTGGGTGTGGGCGGAGTCCACTCATCTGAGGCCGAGCGCATCTTTCAGGTCTATCTCATGGTCCTGCTCTTCAGCGATGATATCTCTTAACGCCTCAGACAGGGCGTACTCCCCGGCGGCCTCGGCCTGGCGGATTCTCTGCCTGTAGTTCGTTATGGTCAACTGCTCATCCCTCAGGTCGATCTCGAGCATCTCCTTCGAGTCGCTCGAGAATTCCGCCTCCTTGCCCTTCACCGTCGGGCTTCCCCCCAGATAGTCGATCTGCCTCGCTACCTCCAGCGCGTGCCCGAGCTCCTGCGAAGCGTGCTTCTTCAGTTGCTCCGCGATGTCACCATACTCGGCGCCCTTCAGCGAGACGCTGAAGACGACATACTGTATGATCGCCTTGTACTCCCTCGCAAGGTCTTCGTTGAGCCCGGCGACTATCTCTGCCCTATCGGAGGACGACGAGGCCTCGGCGTCAGCTGCTTTGGAATCCTTTCTCTTGGCCATCGGTGCGCAATCCTCTTTCCTTTTACTTAAACGTGTCAACTTCGGCCTCCCCGTTTCGTCATGATCGGGATTTTCGAAGAGGTTTGTAATCCACCTCCTGGTCGCCTGAGGCAGAGAACCCGGCGTCCGCAGAGAAGTGCGAATGAGAGCGTCGTAGCTCCTCGCTTCGCTCCGCAGCGGTGACGAATTCACGTTAGGCCCACAGGGACAGATTGCGCCAAGAACCGAGCAGCGGACCCTCCGCGACCAAATCGCACGCCGGTCTTTTTGAGTCTCGACGGACTTGTTCCGCCCCGCGGAACGCGCGATAGCCGAGCCTTTCGGATTCCATCGCTCTTATCAGTATAGCCCGTGGCAGATCCATATCGCGGGTCCGTCTTTCATGGGTCAATCTAGGTAGGAGACGACCGTGACGGCCGCAGAGGAAAAGGCCTGACGGGAGCGTCCGTGGCCTTCTTTCGTGGCTTCTTCAAGCCGTCGAGGTGAACTCGCGCATCCTTGTCGGCGAACGAGATGAGATCTCCTCCCCGCATCTCCCAGAGAAGACGCGAGACAGGATTCCTGACGATCTACCGAGGACTTGCGCGCTCGTTCGTCGTTGGGCGATGGCGCCCTTGTCCTTTCCTTAGACCCGGTCCCGGCGCGGCACCGATCGCGGCTAGTCCCCGCCAACCGTGTCGCAACCGCACCGGCCTTTCTCGTCGATGCGGGTGTTACAGAATTGGCAGCACACGATATCGGTGCGAGAAGGTAGCTCATTCTTACCGTCGTCGCCATCCGGCTCCTCGGGATGGTAGGCGTCTAGAATCTCGTCCTCGAGCCAACGAGTCCTAGACGAACCGCTCAAAAGCCGGTCAACCCGTCAACCGAATCCGACCCGGCGACCTTCCATGCCTGTGGTCGGTCCTTCTTCGCGCTTCGTCCTGAGAGGTCCTTCAATCCCAGCACCTTCTTGCCGGAGCCCTGCAGCCTATCGCTCCCCGAAAGTCCGGAGACCTCCTCGGGACTTTGCAAACCGGCCGCTACTCTTCGTCTATCTTCCTTGCCGTCCTTCCGATCGTTTCCCTGATCGACCCCTGTATCTCCTCGGCCTTTCCCTTGACCTGCTCGGTCCTGTCGCCCGCTATCTTGCCGGCAGCTCCACGAACCTTACCTTCAAGCTGCTCTTGCTTGCCCTTGATCTCCTGCTTGTTCATGCGTGAGACAGCCTCCCGAGGGTTATAGGAGGAATGGAGGAATCCTCTGACTCATCGCCTCCTTGACAACGGAGTCCCGAATGTGACCGGTACCTTCGGGCTCCAAGTCCGATCGGCTCCTTCGAACTCCGCCAGAGCCACCGGCGCCGAGAGGGTGGAGGCCACCAGGATGAGGCCGACGCGCCGCAGGAAGGCTCCCTGAAGCGGTCTGGGACGGAACCTTCGGACGGACTTGGCGGACGGGGAGGCGAGGCCGCCGGTCGAGGTCAGGACCTCCTCCCAGCGACGTCGGCCGCCTACGATGGACGTCTCGTTCTTGGATCTCCCCTGGGCGAGGACACTTCTACCCCCATCCCATGCCAGGCCAGGCCCTTGGAGCTCGGAAGGAAATCGACGGCGAATCGGTTTCGGTCCACGAGTCGCATTCTGAGAGTGGCAGAGGTTAAATATCGGTCAGCGGACGTTTGTCCAGGCCTTCAAGTTTTTTGAACAAGGCGCTCCGCTTCATCAGGTACATCCTACGATACAAGCTGGGAGTGACCGCGATCGCAGCCGGCATCGTCGTCGCCGTCTACTTCAGGCTGCTGGTCCCCGCCTTCATCAACGTCATAACCGCGGACATAACCTCGAAGGTCGGTCTCGGCACGATACTCGTCTACAGCCTGGGCATCATAGCGGTGACCGCGATCTCGGGCCTCGGAGTGTTCACCTACTCCTATCTCACGCAGTTCACGGGCAACAAGGTGGTCTACGACATAAGGCAGGACCTCTTCAAGTCCATACAGTTCAAGTCGTTCTCGTACTACGACCGGAACCAGGTCGGCGACCTGATCGCGAGGGCCACGGGCGACGTGGAGGCCGTGAGGCGCTTCGTCACGCAATCGATGGGACAGCTGCTGTTCACGGTCGCCCTGATGGCGGGCGTGGTCGTGGAGCTCGCCCAGCTGAACCCCCTGCTGCTGGTGCCGGGGCTGGGCCTCATGCCCCTCGTGGGCGTGGCCGGGTACCTCTTCGACAGACAGCAGAGCCCGAACTGGAGGCTGGTCAGGGAGCAGTACGGGGTGATGAACAACGTCCTCGAAGAGAACCTGACGGGCCTGAGGGTCGTCCGTGCCTTCACGAGGGAGGACTATGAGATCGAGAAGTTCGACGCGATAAACAAGGCGTACTACAACACGAACATCGACGTAGCGAAGACCCGGGCGTTCTTCATCCCGCTCATGCCCGCGCTGATCGGCCTCAACATCGCCGTGCTCCTGTACTTCGGGGGGCTGGAGGTCATGAGGGGGGCGGTCTCGATTGGAGAACTCGTCGAGGCCTACTCGATACTGGTGATCATCACGCCGAACGCCCGCTTCCTCGGATTGACCCTGAGCCAGGCGCTCAACGCCGGCTGGGGGCTGGACCGCATATTCTCGACGATAGACTCGATCCCCGAGATCCAGGACTCGCCGAACGCGGTGGAGCCCAAGGAGAGCGGGGGGGAGATCGTCTTCGAGAACGTGAGCTTCGAATATGAGGGCGGTAAACCCCTGCTGAAGAACGTCAACATCGACGTCAGGCCCGGAGAGACCATAGCCATAGTGGGGAAGACCGGGTCCGGCAAGACGACCTTCGCGAACCTCATCCCCCGCTTCTACGACGTGACCTCGGGCAGGATCCTGATCGACGGGATAGACGTGAGGGACCTCAGGACGAAATCGCTGAGGAAGATGATCGGCGTGGTGTCGCAGGAGACCTTCCTCTTCTCGAGGTCGATCAGGGAGAACATCGCCTTCGGCGTCAGGGAGGCCACCGACAAGGACGTGGTGAGGAGCGCCGAGATCGCGAACGCCGACGAGTTCATCCGGTCGTTCCCGGAGGGATACGACACGATCGTGGGCGAGCGAGGCAACACCCTCTCGGGCGGTCAGAAGCAGCGCATCGCGATAGCGCGGGCGCTTCTGGTCAACCCGAGGATCCTGATCTTCGACGACTCGACCTCCAGCGTCGACGTCGAGACGGAGCACGAGATACAGGAGGCGATGCGGACGCTGCTGTCCCACAGGACGACCCTCCTGATCACTCAGAGCCTCTCGACCGTCAACCTGGCCGACAGGGTCGCGGTCTTCGACAGGGGGGAGCTCGTGGAGCTCGGGACGCACGACGAGCTGATGGCGAAGAAGGGCGTGTACGCGGAGATCTTCGCCGCCCAGTTCGTCAGGACGGAGCAGGGCCCGGGGAGGTCGGCCCCGGTCTGAGCAGCTGGGGAGGCGGTTTCGGCGGGAACCCCCGCGGGACCGGTGCGATCATCGAGGGCGAGGGCCCGAAGAGCCGGTCGGACTGGGTCCTCCTCAGGAGGCTCCTGAAGTACTTCAGGGAGCGCAGGAGGGAAGTGGCCATAATGTCGGTCTCCATCGTGATATTCACGGTAGCCGGGGCCGTGGGTCCGATCATCACGGGGGACGCCATCGACTGGTACATCTTCCCGAACGGGAAGCCCGGGAACGACGCCCAGGGGCTCGCCATCGTCGTCGCCGTCTACGCGCTCGTGACGGCGGTGACGTACGTCAGCGAGTACGTGCAGACGTACTACATGGCCACCGCCGGCCAGCAGGTGATATACAGGCTCAGGGAGGAGGCGGTCGACAAGCTGCAGCGGCTCTCGCTGAAGTACCACGGCGACCGCCCGATAGGGGCGACCATCTCGCACGTCACGAACGACGTCGAGGTCCTCAACAACTTCCTCACCTTCCAGTGCGTCCAGCTCATCGCCGGGTTCGCGTCGGTGGTCGGCATCGCCGTAGTCATGTTCTTCGTCAACGTCCAGCTGGCCCTGCTCGCCCTGAGCATCGTCCCCCTGCTGGTCCTCCTCGTCTACTCCCTGCACGGGAGGATGAAGGACGCGTGGATGAACACCAGGAGGAGCGTCAGCGCGCTCACGGCAAAGGTCGCCGAGAGCGTCGCGGGCATGAAGGTGATACAGTCCTTCGCTGCCGAGAGCGCCGACGAAGACGAGTTCAGGGAGAGCAACGTCAAGAACCTCGAGACGAACGTGAAGGCGGCGAAGTGGTCGTCGTTCATAGGCCCGGCCGCCCAGGTAATCCAGTCGTTCGGCATATTCGCGGTCTTCTACTTCGGAGCGACCATGATCTACGGAGGGGGCCTCGAGATCGGGATACTGGCCGCGTTCTACATCTGGCTCAACAACCTCTTCAGGCCGGTCCAGCAGATCACCCAGTTCTATCCCCAGTACCAGTCCTCGATAGTCGGGCTCGACAGGGTGCTGCAGATAATCGACGAGCCCATAGACATGACCGAGTCTCCCGACGCGACCGACCCCGAGGAGGTCGAGGGGGCCGTGGACTTCGACCACGTCTCGTTCCGGTACAAGAAGGACGGGGCGAACGCCCTGACCGACGTGGACGTCCACATCCGACCCAAGGAGATCGTGGCCATCGTCGGGCAGACGGGCGCCGGAAAGTCGACGTTCGTGAACCTGCTCTTCAGGTTCTACGACCCGGACGAAGGCGCAGTGCTCCTGGATGGGCGCGACGTCAGGACCCTGACCTTCAGGGGGCTGAGGAAGAAGATGGCGATCGTGCTGCAGGATCCGTTCCTCTTCTCGGCGTCCGTGATGGAGAACATCAGGTACGGGAACCAGGACGCTACCGACGAGCAGGTCGTCACAGCCGCCAGGGGCGTCGGCCTCCACGACTACATCGTCGGCCTTCCTCAGGGGTACGACACGCCGATACGGGAGTGGGCCACCAACATCTCGACGGGGCAGAAGCAGCTGCTCTCGATCGCGAGGGCGCTCGTGGCGGACCCGAAGGTCCTCGTCCTCGACGAGGCCACGTCCAAGGTCGACCCCTTCACGGAGCTGCTCATACAGAGGGCCCTCGACAAGGTCTTCTCCGACAGGACCACCTTCATCATCGCCCACCGCCTCTCGACCATAAGGATGGCGAACAGGGTGATCGTGCTCGACCACGGGAGGGTCGCGGAGGAGGGCTCCCACGAAGAACTGCTCGCCAAGGACGGCGCGTACGCGAAGCTGTACAGGATTCAGTTCCAGCAGCAGTCATGATCTCCGTGGCGCTGAGCTTCGGCCCGTCTAACTCGACGAAGACCTCGTTCAGCACGATGGCGCTTCCCACCCCTTCGATGCCGTCCGCCTTTCTCAGCTTCATCTCGATGGCGAGACCGCAGGTCGCGCAACCCAAGTTCCTCGCCGAGAACACGGGCCGCCTCGCCTCCTCTTTCTTCGTGCTCAAGGTTTCTCACCGAAATCCGTCCTGAACCTGAAGATGAGAAGCGAGTTGGTGAGGACCGTGACCGAGCTTATGGCCATCGCGCCGGCCGCCAAGAAGGGCAGTACGCCGTACACCTGGGCCCCGAAGACCGGCACCAGTGCCCCCGCGGCCACGGGGATCAGGACCACGTTGTACGCAAACGCCCAGAAGAGGTTCTGTCGAATCTTCGCGAGCGTCTTCCTGCTGAGTTTGAGCGCGGTCGCCACGTTCCGGAGGTCATCCTCGATCAGCACTATCCCGCCGGTCTCCCTCGCGATGTCGGTCCCGCTACCTATCGCTATCCCGACGTCTGCCTTGGCCAGAGCCGGTGCATCGTTGATGCCGTCACCTACCATGGCTACGACCCTTCCCTCCTTTTGCAGCGTCTCTACGTCTTCCTCCTTCTGCTGCGGGAGGACCTCGGCGACGAACCTGTCAATCCCAATCTTCTGAGTGATCGCAGCCGCCGTCCTAGAGTTGTCTCCGGTGAGCATCACCACCTGTACTCCCATCCGTTTCAGGGCTTCCACCGTCGCTTTGGCAGAAGGCTTCACCGTATCGGCGACTGCGATCACCCCTCTGACTTGGCCGTCCAGAGAGAGGATCATGGCGGTCTTCCCTTCACCCTCCAGCTTGGTGAGTACCGGCTCCGCCTTCGAAAGGTCCCCGCCATTCTCGGCGATGAGTCGCCTGTTTCCCAACAGTACTACCCCGCCGTCCACCCTCGCCTTGACGCCCTTTCCCCAGATCGCCTCGAAGTCCTGTGGGTCGGCCAGACCGATTGAACGGCCCTTCGCCTCCTTGACGATGGCCTCGCCGAGCGGGTGCTCGGAACCCTTCTCGACCGAGGCCGCCAGGCGCAGAAGCTCGTCCGCGCCCAGGGAGTCGGTGGGAATGATGTCGGTGACCGAGGGTCTTCCCGCCGTAAGCGTACCCGTCTTGTCGAAGACCACCGTGTCGACCTTGCTGGCGAGCTCAAAGTACTCGCCTCCCTTGAAGAGCACTCCGCTCTGCGCGCCCTTGCTCGTCCCCACCAGGAGCGCCGCTGGGGTGGCTAGGCCGAGGGCGCAGGGGCACGATATCACCACGACCGAGACGAAGACGAGCATCGAGAAGCCGAACCCTATGTGGCCGAAGAAGTACCAGGACAGGCTGGCGACCGAGGCGGCCGCAATGACGACGGGAACGAAATACGAAGCAATCTTGTCCGCAAGTCGCTGTATGGGTGCCTTTCCGACCTGGGCCTCCTCGACGAGCTTGACTATCTGCGAGAGCGCGGTATCCCGGCCGACCTTGTCCGCTCTCAGCTTCAAGAGGCCGGACCGATTCATCGTCGCTCCTATGACCTCGTCCCCCACCGACCTCTCCGAAGGGACGCTCTCACCCGTGATCATGGACTCGTCGATGGCGGACCTTCCCTCGACGACTATCGCGTCCACGGGGATCCTCTCGCCGGGCCTGACGACGAGCACGTCTCCGACCTGGACCTGCTCGATGGGAACGTCGACCTCCGCGCCATTCTCATCTATCCGGTGAGCGACGGCCGGCTGAAGCTCGACGAGCTTTCTCACCGCCGCAGAGGCCCTGCTCTTGGTCGCATGCTCGAGATACCGACCCGTGAGTATCAGCGTCATGATGATCGCTGACGTGTCGAAGTAGACGCCCGACGAGGGGAAGAAGCCGGGGGCGAAGGTCACGACGGTGGAGTAGGCCCACGCGGCAGACGTCCCGAGGGCGATGAGCACGTCCATGTTCCCCATCCGGTTCTTGATGCCGTCGTAGGTCCCTCTGTAGAATCTCCATCCGACGACGAGCTGGATGGGCGTGTCCAGCGCGAAGAGCACGAAGTCGGAAGACCTCAGCGGCAGGGGAGAGACGTAGGTGAAGAGCAGTATTGGGATCGACAACGATGCCGAGGCTAGGACTTCGACCTTGAGCTTCTGGAGCTCCTTCTCCGGGGCGAGGAACTCGTGCATGCAGGACTCGCTGCAGAAGTAGTACGTGACGCCCCTGACCTCAGCTTTCATCTCTGCGGTGGCCTCGTCGACGTACATTCCGCAGATGGGGTCCGACGCCATGACCTCGGGGACCGCCCGCTCGGTCTTAAACCAGCGTCTTTACGGACGTCAAGCCTTTCACGCCCGGAGCCTGCGGGTTATCTTCGCCAGCCTCTTGCCGTGCTCTCCGAGATACTCCTTCCTGCAGGTCTTGCAGCAGAAATAGTAGTGGGAGGGGCCGGCCGAGACGGTGTAGGGCCTGCTGCTGGTCACCTCTCCGCCGCAGTAGTCGCACTTCAGGTCCATGACCAACGCGTCAGGCACGAGGGACGGAGGTTCCTCCTTCACGGTGCTCGTGACGATCTGGGTTGAGGTTACCTCGACGCCGCGCTTCTTCAAGACGCTCTGCGCCAGGAAAGACTGGAGACTCTGGACGCTGTCGAAGGTCGCCTTCAGGGTGATGCTCTGTCCGGTGGTCATGTAGACGGCCTCCACCTCCCGCATCTTCGCCAGGTCCTCCGCGATTCTTTGTACCGAAGCCGAACCTGCCTTCAGCGTCACCAGGGCCGTCACTCCGCGGTTGACCGAGTCTCCCGAGAGTACGGGGACGAATTTCTTGATGAGGCCGGCTTTCGTCATCCTTGCGATGCGCGACGAGACCGTTGGGGTGGTGAGGGAGGTCCTCTGCGCTATCTGCCTGAAGGATGCCCTCCCGTCATCCATGAGCGCCTCGAGGATCTTGGCATCGATGGCGTCAGGCTTCACGAAGGGTTGGAGGGACTGCTGCGATAAAAGCTTTACGTTCGTAAAGGCGAACTTTCATATAGAAAGGGAGACGCCCCGTCCTTGAGACACCCATGATGAAGGACCCAGTCTGTGGGATGAAAGCGGACGAGAAGACGGCGAAGCTCGAGTCCGAGCACGAAGGCAAGACCTTCTACTTCTGCTCGGCCGCATGCAAGAGCGCGTTCGACAAGGATCCGCACAAGTTCGGCCATCCCACTTAGAGCGCCTCTCCCGAGGTCTTGGGGGTGTGACATCCCAGATGTCGTTTGGAGCGGCTTCGTCCTCATGCCAGACGTGCGGATGCGCCCAAGATTCGTGCGCAAGCTGCCACTCCGCTGCCGATTGCTCCGACTGCTCCTCCTGCTGCTGCACTCCGGCTCATCAATCGTGGAGGCGGACGACGATAGGGAGAGGGATCAAAGTCGAATACTTCAGCTCGGCGTGGATGGTCGTCGAGGCTCTGGGCTCGGTAGGGTTCGGCCTGCTGGCGGGAAGTTTCGCCTTGCTGGCATTTGGGGGCGACAGCCTCGTGGAGCTCATCTCGGGCTTCGTGGTCCTGGGCCATCTTAGGAAGGGTCTAGCCGGCTCCGAGATCCACGAAGGGCGCACCGAACTTGTGACCACCGGATTGCTCTTCGCTCTGATTCCCATCATCGGTCTTGGCGCTGTCTACTCGTATGCCTCGGGGCTGAGACCGGAGGGGTCTCCTCTGGGAATCGCCATCGCGGTCGGGGCGGTAGTGGTCATGCCCTACCTCTGGTGGCAGAAGAGGAAGATAGGCGAGGAGACCAGGTGCGCGCCCCTCTCAATCGACGCGGTAGAGTCCGTCACCTGCCTCTTCATGTCGATCGCCCTGCTCGGCGGCCTGCTCGCCGAGTATCTCCTCGGTCTGTGGTGGGCCGACTATCTGGCGACCGCATTGATACTCGTCTTCGTCGCAAGAGAGGCCCTGGAGGCATACCACGAACTGCGGGAAGAAGGAGAGGCCTAACCGTCATGTTCGTCAGGCGGTTTCATGACCAGATGGATAGCCCATATTCACCCTATCTTACCCTAAAAGCCACAGAATGAGTGGTTTGAGATGGACCGGGGGGGATTTGAACCCCCGACCTCCTCCGTGCGAGGGAGGCATTCTACCAGATTGAACTACCGGCCCGCTCGGACGGACCACCGAAGGTGCACTATTAAAATTGCAATTCTAGGCTCGGGACGAGCGACGATCATCCCCCGACGGAGCGCGCCGTTCGCCGGAGGCGGCGAGACCCGCTAGGACTTGGGCTTCCTGGAGAGCTTCGTGCCGCAGACGTCGCACACCGTCGCCTTTGGGTCGGAGTACTGCTTGCCGCAGCCCTTGCAGTACGTGATCCAGGTTATCTGCTTCCACTCCCCCCTGACGTTGGTCTCCGAGAGACCGACGCCGAGCACCTCTGCCACGTTCCGGACCGCAAAGTCGTCCGTGACTAGGGTGACGTCGTCGCCGGTGGACGCCAGGTCGAGGCTCACGGCGAGTATCGACGCGTCGGCCTCGGAGAGGGACTTTAGGTCGCCCGTCTTCGCCGAGACCTGCTTGACCCTCTGCAGGGACTCCTTCGACGGCTCGGTCACCTGGACCCGGGAGTGGATCAGCTGCGCGCCGATGCCCCGGCTTCCGACCTCGTCCATCACGTGGTAGGTCGTGTAGTATCGCCCGGTCCCCTGGAAGGGTATCCCTCTGAAGAAGGCCGTCGAGTCAAGGACGTGGATTTTTTCGCTCAAGACCTGAGTTTCACTTTCGCGTGGTGTTTCTGGTGCCCTGGGATGTGCTTCGAGAAGCGTTCCTCGTTTGGTGCTCATCCTCACTTCTGAAGTAGGAGTGTGCTATGCATAGCGCTCTACTGAACCCTTCTCACCTCGGAATAATATACGATTCGGTGCCCGCGGCGGACCGCGGAATCCCGGTTTCAAGGCTTAATTACCGAGGAATGAAAAGTCCGGGGCGCTAGGACGTTGAGCAGGCCCGCAGACCTCGGCAGCTTGAAGGAAGGGAGCTACATCATCATCGACGGTGAACCATGCAAGACGGTGGAGGTCGAGAAGAGCAAGCCTGGGAAGCACGGCAGCGCCAAGGTCAGGCTCACGGCCATCTCCATCTTCACGAGCTCCAAGAAGACGATCATCGGCACCGTGGACACCCACATCGAGGTCCCCATGATCGACAAGAGGTCGGCGCAGATAGTATCCACGACCCCCACGAGCGTACAGCTCATGGACCTCTCGACCTTCGAGGTCACGGAGAGCCCGAACCCCACCGAGCCCGAGCTGCAGGGCAAGCTGGTCGCCGGGGCCGAGGTGGAGGTCTGGTCGGTGCTGGGGAAGAACAAGATAATGCGCGTCAAGGGCTCCAGCTGATAGGGCGAGCAGACAAGAATTCTTGTTGGTCTATCCGTATCGGATATCTTCATCGTCCTTCTTGATACTCAGACGGCTCTTCCGATCTGTCATCTAGACCGGGCGGCGCTCCGCGGCGCCGGTGTTTATGCTTGTCCATGGGCCGCGGAACGGACGGCGATAGACGACCTTTCGTTCACCAAGGATAAATAATTACGGCGGGGCCGCGGCCCCATGTCAATCGGCCGACGGAGAGGCTCAGCCCTGGGACTGAGCCTGGTGACGATCGTGGTGCTCGTCCTGGTCCTGGCTGCGGTGTTCGTCTACTACAACGGCTCGTCCGTGAGCTCGTCCGGCGCCAGCAGCTCGACCATCGGCGCCCTGCAGAGCGAGGTGCGGACGCAGCTGAGCGTGATCGACAGCCTGGAGGACCAGCTCGCGACCGCCAGCGGCGGTCAGGGCAACGCATCCCTCAACGGCATTGACCCCGTCGCCATCTACGACAGCGCCAACAGCAGCGTCGTGACGATCCAGGGCACCGAGGTCACCACCGTAAGCGGGATCCTAGGAAGCTCGAGCGCCGTCGAGACCGTCCTCGGTTCGGGGATCGTGACCACCTACCTGGGCAGCGACTACATCGTGACGAACTACCACGTCGTCAACGGCGTCAGCAACATTACCGTGACGTTCTCCGACGGAGACGCCTATCCGGGGAGGGTGATCGGGACGGACCCCTACAGCGACCTGGCCGTGGTGACCACCAACGCCCCGTCCTCGGAGTTCGTACCTCTGACGATCGTCTCGTCGTCCGGGGTCGAGGTGGGACAGCCGGTCGTGGCGATCGGGAACCCCTACGGGCTCTCCGGGTCGATGACCTTCGGCATAGTCAGCCAGCTCGGGAGGACCATCCAGGAGGCCACGACTGGCAACTTCTCGATCTCCGGGATCATCCAGTTCAGCGCGCCGATCAACCCCGGCAACTCCGGAGGCCCCCTGCTCAACGCCAACGGGATGGTCATCGGGATAACGACCGCGACGGTCAACGGCTCTCAGGGGCTAGGCTTCGCCATACCCTCGAGCACCATCCTCGAGGAGCTCCCCTCCCTGATAAGCACCGGCCAGTACACCATGCACTCCTATCTCGGGATAGCGGGGGTGGACATGAACTACCAGCTCGCCCAGGCCTCGGGCACGAACGTCACCTACGGCGTCCTGGTCGAGGATGTGGTCGCCGGCGGCCCGGCCGCGAGCGCCGGCCTGAAGGCCGGCACGAAGACGGTCACGGTCGCCGGCTCGGAGTATCTGGTCGGCGGCGACATCATCGTCTCGATCAACGGGACCAAGATCGTCAACCAGGACGCGCTCGCCACCTACCTGGCGCAGAGCACGCTCTCGGGTCAGGCGGTGCGACTGGGGATAATCAGGGCGGGCGCACCGATGACAGTCACGCTCCGGCTGGGCCAGCGGCCCCCTCCTCCGGCCTCCTAGGCCCCTACTTCGGGACCAGCCTCGCGTCGAGGATCTCCAGGTACCCGGCCATCCCATCCCAGTGCTTCCTCGAGGAGGCGACCTCGATGCGCTCCCTGAAGAGGGGGCAGTCCAGCACGAAGGTCTCTCCCTCGCCTCCCTCCAGCGCGGCGTGCATGCCGTGCCTCCTCTGCAGGTCGACTAGCCTCTCGACCATGGCCGGGTCGAGCGTCTTCCCCAGCCAGCTCGCGTCCAGCCCGAGCGCGGCGACCCCCGTTACCATCGTCTGGAAGCCGTCGCGGATCAGGTTGAGGAGGTGGACCTCCGGGTCGATCCGCCAGAGCGGGGAGAGGGACTCGAGCCCGAGCTCGGCGCAGACCCGGTCGACGCGGGTCTTCTGGTAGACGCTGGCCAGGGCGCCGCTGACCACCCCCTCGATGGAGTGGTCGTCCGCGGCGGTCTTCAGGGCCCTGGAGAGGTCCTCGAGCTCGACCTCCTTCTCGCCCGCGGTGGGCATCACGACCTGCGGGAGGCGGAGGGCCCGGCTCTGGAGCCCGGTCCACGCGACGTTGGGGTAGTGGAACATGTACGAGTCCCGGCGCGAGGGGTCGAGGGTGACCAGGCAGCGGAGGTCGTGCTCCCGCTGGGCCAGGTACGCCGCGTAAGTGGAATCCTTACCGCCGGAGAAGAGAACCCCGACCCTCATTCATCCATCCATCCATCCGACCGCCGCCGGCTGCCCCTGGCTCATAAACTAACGGCTGGGCCAGCAAAGACTTATCTCGCCAACGCCGCCGGTCGCGGCCAACCTGGTGAATAGACGTGCTAGACTCCCTCAGGAGCGGGCTGCAGGACGCCATCAAGAAGTTGCTGGGAGCGGATACGATCAACGAGGCGGCCATCAAGGAGCTCTCGAAGGACCTCCAGCGGAGCCTGATCCAGGCCGACGTCAACGTCAAGCTGGTCCTCTCGGTCACCGAGAGCGTCCAGAGGAGGGCGCTCGAGGAGAAGCCGCTCGGGGGCATGACGCGCAAGGACCAGATCGTCAAGATACTCTACGAGGAGCTCGACAAGATGCTGGGCGGAGAGCAGGAGCTCAGGCTCGACAGGGGGAGGACGAACGTCATAGTGATGCTGGGGGTCCAGGGCTCGGGGAAGACCACCACCGTCTCGAAGCTCGCCCGCTTCTACTCCAAGAAGGGGTTCAAGGTCGGCGTGGTGGCCGCGGACACCTTCCGTCCGGGGGCAATCACCCAGCTGAAGACCCTCGCCGAGCGCGTCGGGGTCGAGGCGTACAGCGACGAGAAGCAGACCGACTCGGTCAAGGTCGCCGAGGCCGGGAAGCGCTTCTTCGAAGCCGCAGGCAAGAACCTGATCATCATAGACACCGCCGGCCGGCACAAGGAGGAGAAGACGCTGCTCGACGAGATGAACCAGATCGTCTCGAAGGTCAAGCCAGACATCAACCTGCTCGTGGTCGACGGGACCATCGGGCAGCAGTGCTTCAACCAGGCGATGGCCTTCCACAGGGCGTCGCCGGTCGGCGGCATAGTGATCACCAAGCTCGACGGTGCGGCGAAGGGGGGAGGCGCGCTCGCGGCCGTGGCGGCGACCGGGGCACGGATATTCTACATAGGGACGGGCGAGAGGGTCGACGACCTGGAGGAGTTCTCCTCGACCCGCTTCGTCGGGAGGCTGCTGGGGATGGGCGACCTCAGGTCCCTGCTCGACATGGCGAAGCAGCTGGAGACCGAGGTGGACGAGAAGAGGGTCCAGCGGATGACCTCCGGCAAGCTCACGATGGACGACTTCCTCTTCCAGTTCGAGCAGGTCAACAAGATGGGTTCGCTGAAGAAGATACTCGACCTCATTCCGGGCCTCGCCGGGAACATGAAGGCCGAGGACCTCGAGAAGGCCGAGCGGGACATGAAGGTCTGGAAGTCGATCATCCAGTCGATGGCGAAGCCTGAGAGGGAGACCCCGGAGATGATCAACGCTGTCAGGATGAAGCGCATCGCCAGGGGGTCCGGCAGGTCCGAGAAGGAGGTCAGGGAGCTCATCGCCAAGTACAGGCAGACCAAGACTCTGATGAAGGCGAGCAAGGGGCGCGAGTTCAGGCAGATGCTGAGGAGGGCGGGAGGGCCAGGAGCCCTTGGCGGCTAGGCCGAGATACCCGCTCTGCGACGCCTGCGCCGAGAGGCAGGGCGACCGGGGGGAGTTCGACCCCGTGCAGGAGGGAGGAGCGGACTGCTTCGTCTGCCGCGGCCTGACCTCCCGCTTCCCCGAGGTGGAGCGAGGCGTCGTGCGGCGCGTGAAGGGCTACCAGTTCAGGACGTTCTCCGTGGGGGTCATCATACCCGCCGGGATACAGGAGAGGGAGGACCAGCTGAGGTCGGACATGCAGATACGGGGGAGGGAGACCATCAAGGCCCAGCTGGGCCGGGGGATCGCCGAGGGCGTGAGGAGGGGGCTCAGGGGGAAGAAGGTCGACCGCCAGCACCCCGACCTGATGGTCCTGGCGGACCTCGAGCGCGACGGGGTCTCCGTGGCCGCGAGGTCGGTCTTCGTCTATGGCCGCTACACCAAGCCCCCGGGCGTGGCCCAGAAGAAGGAGTTCTGCGAGGAGTGCAGGGGCAGGGGGTGCGGGCTGTGCGACGGGGGCTTCCGCCGCGAGGCGAGCGTGGAGCGGGTGCTGGAGGACAGGCTGGGGAGGGCACTGCGCGCCGACAGGGCCAAGTTCACCTGGATGGGGTCCGAGGACCCGGAGTCCACAGTCTTCTCCCCCGGCCGCCCCTTCATAGCGGAGGTCAAGGACCCCAGGAAGCGCGAGGTGCCGTCGCGCATCGTCGCGAGGACCGGCAAGGGTACGATGAAGGTCACCGGGTTGAGGGTCCTCAAGGGGAGGCCGACAGCCATCCCATCCTTCACTTTCAAGACCAGGGCGTTCATCCGGTCGGAGGGAGGGCGGCTGGAGGGCCTGCCCACCGGGTTGGCCAGCGCGATGAGGCGCGCCCCCATCCAGTTCAGAAACAGCAAGGGGAAGACGGTCGACAAGCGGGTCTACTCCCTCAGGGTCCGGAAGAGGAAGGGAGTGGCGGGAGGAGGGGGCCTGGTCGCCGAGATCAAGCTCGACGGCGGACTGCCCGTCAAGCGGCTCATAAGCGGCGGCTCGGTCTCCCTCTCGCTCGCCGAACTCCTTAAAACACCCCTGAGCTGCCAAAGATTTGATATACTCAGAGTTTGGGAGTCAGGGAGTTTCAAGTTTGGGAAGATCTAAGGGGTACAGGAGACGCACCAGGTCCCTTCTGAAGAAGAAGGAAGGCCTGGGCGGCTTGAGCAGGATCCTCAGAGACTACTCCGTCGGACAGAAGGTCGTCGTCAAGATCGACTCGACCCAGGTCAAGGGCATGCCGCACCGCAGGTTCAACGGTCTCGTCGGCGTCGTGACCGAGGTCGGGACCAGGGGGCTGAGGATAGACGTGCCGGTGGGCGACAAGGTGAAGGCGGTCGTCGCCAGGAAGGAGCACATAGCGCCGCTGGAGGGGTCCTGAGACGTCGAACGCCACGGCCGAGCCGAAGGGAGAGAGGAGGATACTCACGCTCAGCGAGGCGCACCAGATCCTCGAGAAGCTCGACGTCGAGAAGGCCGACCAGATCCAGAAGAGGACCCTGGACTACACCTCCAAGTTCTCGAAGATCACCGTGGAGAGCGCCAAGAAGCTCCGCAAGCAGCTCGAGACCGACTGCGGCCTGAGCACGGAGGAGGCGGTCGAGGTCATCAACATCATGCCAAAGTCGATCGAGGAGCTCAGGACGTTCACGGCGGGCTGGAGGAAGCTCCTCCCGACCGAGACGCTCGAGAAGATGCTCAAGGTACTAAAGTCGGCCAAAGAAGGCTGAGGCGCAGGCCCACAGCCAGCCGTCCATCCCTCCGTCACAACCCCCGCTGCAGGACGCCCTCCGGCGAGCGCCCCGTTCGGGCCGTCATCAACGTTATATAGCAAGGCGCGACACAAACGCTACTGGTTCGAAAGGGCATGCTCACCGGTTCCCGCCTGCGTATGGAAGCGCCAGTCGGTCACGCTCGTCGGGTCTCATAGACAGGTGCGTGGGTGGACTTGCCCGAGGTACTGGCGAACGAGAAGAGATACGAAGAATTCGCCTACGTCCTAGACTACCTCACGCAGGGCAAGTCGGTCGTGATAAGGGGGAGGGAGGGCTCGATCGTGCAGGCCATCGGGGAGGAGAGGCTCACGCTCCTGGAGCTGCTGGCGTCGGAGGACCAGGACTTCGAGCTCGGGGAGCGGCTGAGGATAGGCAGGGAGGGTCGCGACAAGATCCTGAGCGTGCTGGGGAAGCTCACCTACGAGGAGCTGACCCAGGAGGCCAAGTCCCAGCTGCCCACCGTCTGCGAGGAGATAGTGAAGAACAACGAGGCCAGGTACGTCGCCTACTTCAACGAGCTGCAGCCGCTGACGCCCAGGCTCCACGGGCTCGAGCTCATACCGGGGATAGGCAAGACGTTCATGAAGACGATAGTCGACATGCGGGAGAGGCACCCCTTCACCTCGTTCCAGGACATCCAGGACCGGGTCGGCCTCAGGGAGCCGGCCAAGCAGGTCGCGAAGCGGATCACCGAGGAGATCTCGGGCGATTCGAGGATAAACATCTTCATCAAGAAGTGAGCGTGGTAGAGAGGGGGTGGTGGCGCTCTCGACCCGAAGAGCCGGCAGGAGGCGGGCGCTGGGGCAGCACTACCTGAGGGACCCGTCGGTGGCGGAGGCGATGGTGCGGCTGGCCGCGATCGAGGAGGGCGACCGGGTGCTCGAGATAGGGACCGGAAGGGGCGCGCTAACCAGGCTGCTGGCCGATGGGCAGGCCCGTCTCGAGGCGTTCGAGCTCGACGAATCGAACTACCGCGCGACCATGGACCTCGGCCTGGACCGCCTCGCGCTGCACCTGGGGGATGGGTTCGCCGGCCCGAGGGAGTTCGACGTGCTGGTCTCCAGCCTCCCCTACTCCGAGTCGTCCACCTTCGTCGAGTGGCTGAGCGGGCACCGCTACAGGAGGGCGGTCGTGCTGCTGCAGAGGGACTTCGTCGAGAAGCTGCTGGCCAAGCCCGGGGACGACGCGTACAGGGCGATATCCGTGGTCTCGCAGATCTCGTCTCAGGTCCGGATGGAGCGGGACGTCCCCAGGGAGTCCTTCGAACCCCCGCCCAGGGTCTCGTCGGTTGTCGTCACGGTGACGCCGAGGGAGGTCCTCTCCCCGGAGGAGGTCCGTCTGGTGAAGATGCTCTTCTCCCAGAGACGGAGGAGGCTCGGGGGCGCGCTCAGGGAGCTGGGGCTCGAGGCGGGTCCCCTGGGGGCCGAGTGGCTCTCGAGGCGCGTCCGGGACCTCTCGCCACCGGACTTTCGCGACCTGCTCCGGCGCGTCCAGGGAGGCGGCGCGCCGGCGGGACGATAGAATAGCAATATCAATCGGTCCGAGGCCGCCGGTGACAGCTTGAGGCTGGAGAAGGTCACCGTAACACTGGTCGGACCGGAGTACCCGATCAACGTGGGATACACCGCGCGGCTGGTCAAGAACTTCGGAGTGCGGAAGCTCTACCTGATCGAGCCGAACTTCGACCGCCGCGTGGCGTCGGTCTACGCGGCCCACGGGGCGGACATCGTGGAGGGAGCGGAGGAGATAGGTTTCGACGACCTCAGAGAACGGCACGACCTGCTCGTCGCGACCACCGCCGTCGCGGCGACCAGGAGGGCCAACGTGAACAGGCTGTGCGTCACCCCGGAGGAGGCGGCCGGCTACGTCTCGTCGGCGGGTACCGCGTCGCTCGTCTTCGGGAGGGACACCACCGGCCTGAGGAACGACGAGCTCGCGCGCTGCGACCTGGTGACGACGATAGGCACCGGGACCGCGTACAGGACGCTGAACGTCAGCCACTCCATCGGGATACTGCTCTACGTCCTCTCCAGATCGAGGGCCGAGAGGAGGCGGCTCCCTGGGCACGGGGAGCGCGACCTCTTCGCATCCTACGCCTACCAGCTCGCCCTGGCGGCGGGGATGCAGAAGCACAGGGCCGACAGGCTCAAGAGGCTGGCCAAGAGGATGACGCTCCGGTCTCAGCTCGACGGGATGGAGATGGGCCTCCTGGTCTCGCTGCTTCGCAGGGCGACCGACGTCATAGAGAAGAGGGCCGATCAGGTGCGCTCGAAGACGTAGACCAGGCGGTGGACCCAGCGGGTGTTCTCGCGGGAGATTCTGACCGGATACTCGAAGCGCCCGCAGGCGGGCCGGAACGGGACGAGCCCGGCCTCGTGCACGTTCTCCAGCAGCACCGAGACGTCCCTGCCTTCGGCGGTGCGCAGCGACGGCACGACGAGCACGATCCTGCCCCCCTTGCGGACGACCGCTGCCATGGAGTAGAGCGACTCCGAGTAGAGCCTGCTCGAGTTGCGGATCATCTTCTTGGCCTTGTCCAGGGTGGGGGCGGCGTCTATCCTCGGGAGCAGGATGGGCTCCGTGACGACCGCGTCGACCTTCTCCTCCTCCATCAGCGACTCGAGCCTCGTCGAGTCGCCCACCTTGAGCGTGTAGGGCTGGGGGGCCGTGGGCTTCAGCGTCTTCGCGAGCCACTCCAGGTTCTGCCTGCTGTTCTCGATGCGATTCCTGTCCCGGTCGACGCCTAGGCACGCGACACCCGCCATCATCGCCTCCGAGAGTATCGTGCCGGAGCCGCAGAAGGGGTCCAGGACCACCCCGCCCCTCCGCACGCCGCTCAGGTTCAGCAGCAGCCTCGCGAGCCGAGAGGAGATCGAGATCTGCGAGCTCACGACGGGCCGCTCGTTCGACCTGGTCTGGAACTGCTGCGCGTCGGGGATGTACGACGTAGCTCCCAGAATGAACTTGCCATCCTCCATCCGGAGCACGACGAGGTCGACTATCTTCCTCGAGGCGATCTCCCGCGTGAGCACCTCGGTGCCGGACCTGGGCCTCACCAGGTTCGCCTTCCTGAGCCCGGCCTCCCTCACGGCGGAGAGGAGCGTCTCGAGGATCTCCTCGTACTCGGCCTCGCCGGTCCCGTCCGGCGAGTAGGCGCTGACCGAGAAGTTGGAGCCGTCCTCAAGCCCTCCCAGGAAGTCCTTGAGCTCCTCGACGTCGTCGAGCCTCGCCCGCGGCTTCGGGGTGATCGAGACGGCGACCTTGTGGACGCCGGCTAGGCCCTCGTAGCCCCCCCTGCCTCCCTTGAGCCCCATCAGCGCCACGTCGTCCCACAGGTGCCGGGGCTCCGAGAGCCGGTCGCCGAGGACGGTGCACGCCTCCAGGTATGAGAGGTCGCCGAACGCGAGGATCATGATCAGCTTCCCGTCGTTTCCGACGGCCAGCGCTCTCGGGAGGAGGTACGGCAACTGCCCGACCGGATGGCTTTCGTTAATTAAGCGTATTTCCTGAGGGAACTCAACCCCGAAGGTCGCGCCGAGAGGAACCACGGTGGGCTGCTCCCCGGCCCATGGCGGGCCGGTTCCGCGACGCAACCCCTTTACGAGACCGACGGCCTCGCCCTCGCCGATGGCCTCGCTCTTCGCCTACGTCTTCTGGCACTGGCCCCGCCCCGAGATACCGGCAGACGTCTACGAGGCGAAGCTTGCCTCGTTCCTGCGCACGCTGAGGTCGTCTAGCAGGCCGTCGGGGCTGGTCGACGTCCTGAGCTTCAGAGTCGCCGGCCCGCTCCCCTGGGGCCCCCAGCACGGGAGCCTCTACGAGGACTGGTACGTCGCGGAGAGCTTCGCGGCCCTGGGCGCCCTCAACGACGCCGCGGTCTCGGGAGAGGCGCGGGGACCGCACGACTCGGTCGCCAGGGACTACATGAAGGGGGCGGGAGGGATACTCAGGTCGCTGAGCGGAGACCTTCCCTTGCGGGATGCGCGCTTCGCGACCTGGGTCGAGAAGCCGGCGGGGACGACCTACCAGTCGTTCTACGACGAGGTCGCCGCGATCACGGGAGGCGATGGAAAGAAGGAGACGGGAGGAAGAAGGAGGAGGACCGACCTCTGGCGACGGCAGATGGTCCTCGGTCCCTCGTCCCAGTTCTGCGTCCACGGCGACGGGCGGATCCAGTTCCCGGCAAGCCTGCGCCCGATCGGCTCTGAGATCGAGCCCCTGAAGACGGACTAGGGTCGCGTCGGGGCCGAAGGCCCAGCGATCGGGCGCCCTCCTTCGACCTCGCGGTCGTCACTCCAGGCGCAGCTCTATCCCGAGGCGCTTCGAGAGGTTCCGCAGGTCCTGGGCGACGTAGAAGAACGCCATCCAGGACCATCTGCCCCACCGCAGGACGCCCTCCTCCTTGACCTTCTCGATGGCCTCCCGGCGGTTCTCGGGCTCCTTCCCGAAGAACAGGAGGCCGAAGACGTCGACCGACCAGGCGTCGATGGGAAACCCTCCGTGCGGGTTGATGATGTCCGCCGCGTAGTCCCCGACGCCGGGGAGCTCCAGCAGCCTCTCCCTCGCCTCGGCCGGTGGCATCCCCAGTATCTCCTGGATGCTGGGGAAGCCCGCCGCGATCATCTTCGCCGAGGCCACCAGGTACTTGGCCCTGTACCCCAGCTTGCACTCGGCGGCGAAGACCTTCGGGTCGAGCTTCGCTATCCTCCCGGCCGTGGGCTGGAGCAGCACCCGCTTCCCGTCGAACTCGATGGCCTCCCCGTACCGCCTGTCTATGGCGTCCATCATCTCGTTCGACCTCTTGAGCCTGGCCATCTGGAGGCAGATGCTCAGGATGACCGAGTTGAAGAGCGAGACGCCCTGCGTGTCGTGCATGCCGTAGAGGTCCTCGACCGCGTGCTTCAGTATCGGGTCCTTCCGTGCGAACTCGTAGAACTCTCGCAGGTCCTGCCCGGCCCCCAGCGACAGCGCGACGAGGTCCGAGAGCCGGCCACTGGCCGCCGGGGTCAGCGGCCTGTTCGTGTACGCCGAGACCCGCAGGCGCGGCCCGTCCGTCTTCCCGGTCGACTCGATCTTCAGGCCGACCGGTCTCCCGCCCTCGAACCGGACGCCCGTCCACAGCGCCCCGTCCTGGTAGACCTCCTCTGACGTGAACAGGTCCCAGCCCGCGGGGTTTCTGACGGTCAGCTCGAAGTTGAAGGGCGGGACCGGGTCGATCTCGAACTGTCGGAGGTGTCGCAGGTTCGTCTCGGGTCGGGAGCGACATCCGCCCGGGGCCCTATAAAGTGGAGCATCGGTCCTGAAGGTCGGTGGTAGCCCGGGGAGACTATCCTGGCTATTCGCGCGCCGTCGGGCGGAGCCGGTCTGACCCGTGCGCTACTGGACGACCCCGATGCAGACGCTCGTCCTGCCCGACGGGAGCGCCGTGCTGTTGGTGCTCGAATCGACCCTCAGTGCGAGGCTGGAGCCGGACGAATCTAGCTTCTCCGCCTGGACGCAGAGGGTCAGACCGCTGGTGTCCGGGCCCGAGAGCGTGACGCCCCTCTCCGCCGTGCCCGTCCCGCCGTAGCTCCCTCCGGTGTAGTTTCCGGTCCCGCTGAACGCGTCCGGCGGCGCCCCCACGCCGTGGAACCCGTAGTAGGAGACCTGCCACTGGCCGGAGTAGTCGACCGTTATCTGGAACGTGTACGAGAAGCTCCCCGGACAGTCTCCCGCCGGAGGAGAGCCGGCGCAGAAGGGGGGCTGGCCCGTCTCGTAGAGCAGGAGGGCGGCCAGACCGACGCCGAGCGCGATGATGACCGCGGCGACCACGGCCTTCGCCCTCCGGTCCATCGGCTCCCTCCCACCGCCTGTCAGCGTCATCGGCAGCATGATGATGAGACGCCCCTGCGCGTCGTCCGGACATCATAACCGTTCCGTCGCCGGGCACACGTCCCTCGTCCCGCCGTGGGCCTCCGCCGCATTGTGTCCGCCCCGCCCAGGCCTCCGATGCAGGAGCCGTTCCATCCCCAGCCCATCGGATCTGCTCGACGCCGCCCCGGCGAGCCGGCTCCCAGGGTTCCTCCGTCTCGACCCGCAACGTCCAGCCTGGTTGGAGCGCCGCTCATCTTCGGGGCCGGGGAGGGAGAGGCGATGCTTGATGAGGACGGTCTTCTCTGGCAGACCCTTCCGGTGTCACAAATCGCTTAAGTGTCACTCCCTGGGGCGCCTAGATGTCATGGTATGAAATGCAGCGAGGTGAGGGCGTTTCTGTCCCAGATAGACACCCGGGAGGACCCCATCACTCCCATCTCGCCTGACGGCCTGGGCTATCTGTCCGCCAACGACATCGTCCTGACGACGACCGAGGAAGACCATGACGAGAGGGCTGTCGAGGTCGCGAGGCTATCGCATGCGACGGCCGGACTGGAGAGCGAGAAGGCAGCGGCGGAACAGGCCGATCAAGCTCTGGAGCGAGACGAACGAACCGAACACTCGTTCGTGTTCCATCTCGAGCGCAAGGAGAACAAAGATGAGCTGCTTCAGAGGGTCCAGAACGAGAAGGACGCCGTCTCCAAGGAGGATTCCGGACTGAGCACGCTCGAAGCCAACGTTAACCAGCTCATCCTGCAAAAGTCCATGGTCGACCGGATGGTGCCGTACGACGGAGGATATCTCTCCCTCACCGATGTCGGGATCGCCATACTGAACGACCTCAACGTCAGGGACTACAGGGTGGCCGACGAGGAGTTCGCCGACTTCATGGCGGAGGCCAAGGCGGTCTACGCCGAACTGCGGTCCATAGCCGACGGGGCCAGTTCCTACGTGTTCTTCCTCAAGATCAGGGTCGCTGACGTCGAGAACCTGGAGGAGGACGAAGGCCCCGGCGATGACGACGGAGGGCCTTCTGCAGACCAGGTCCCATCGTTGCTGTGGAGTGTGGCGATAGGCCTGGCCAAGCTGCAGGGCGATATCGGCCAGATAAGAGAGAGGTTCGCGCAGGCTCTCGACGCCCTCACCGGGTTCGACTCCACGACCGCCAACAAGCTGATGGCCGCGGAGATTATGACCGCGGCCAGCGGCCAAGACGTCCAGGGCCTCGAGTCCGTCCTCAGGGACCTCGATCACCAACTGAGAGGCCAGGGCGTCCCGAAGGAGCTGTCCGCCGGGGTCGCCGCCACGATCCTGGCGGGCAGGAGGTTCGACGGCACCTATCCCACCGACCGGCTCACCCAGTTCAAGCAGGTGACACCTTCGTACGAGGCCGCCGCGATACTGGCCGTGATGAACGTCCCGTACGACGGGCTGACCGTCAAGTTCGAGGCGTTCAGATCGATGTTCGCGTCCTGGGGGTACACGGCATCGGAGGACACCGAGATCTCCTCGGCCTTCCTGGCCATAGGGGAGTTGGACGCGGACGAGGTCCAGGACAAGCTGAAGTACGTCGTCGAGCAGCTGAAGAACTACCTGGAGTATCCGCTGGTGGCGGCCGCGATACTCGCCTCCATCCCGGTCTTCGAGGCACACGAGGTCCTCGACCTGATGGAGAAGGCCGTCACCCTGCTCTCCGGCTATGGTACGGGGTTGGAGCGGTCCGAACTGGTCGCCCTGGCGGTCAGGATGATCCATGGGGTCCGAAACGAGCTGGTGAAGGAGATCGACCCCACGGCCAAGACCTCGGCGACCCCGGTGCAGTTCACGTACGCATCGAACCCCGGAGTCTTCATCCGGTACTATCCTGTGATCGTAGCGAGCTCATCTTACCACTCGACGTTCAGCGGGATGGGAGGTTTCCATCCGGCCCACAGCCACGGGATAGGGGGGTTTGCGGGTTGAGCCGGGCACGACCCGTCGGAGGAGTCGTGGGAGGGCCTCCGACGCGGAGCGCATGGGCGATGCCGGGCTCGGCACGACGGGCCGGAGCCTGGGCTCGAGGACGGCTCGGGAAGAAGACGGAGGCGGCCCGGTTGACGCTCTCGACATCGTCGAACAGGTCCTGGCGACGGCGGACGAACGACAGGAAGGTCCTGGGGGCCGCGCTGTTCGCGTTCCTGCTGGCGGCCTCGATCGGAGCCAGCGCGCACGTGGCTTCGGCCTACGCGCCCCAGAAGGGCGACGGCTTCGGATATTCGGAGACGACCACCGTGAACGACGGTCAGGGCTCCTACGCGGGGTACACGGACCAGCTCCAGACGAGCGGGACGGAGCAGGTGAACTCCGTCGACGGTAGCGTCGTGTCCGCCTCCTATGGCTACTCCTACCAGTACGGCAACAATCAGGGGAGCTCCACATCCAATTCGGCCTCCGGCAACTTCACGTGGTCGTCGAGCACCTTCACCTACCTGAACGGGACGGACAACGAGTTGGGGTTCGGAGGCATCCCGTACTCGAGCCCCCTCTACGTCTGGTTCGCGATGGACCCCGCCGTTCCCGTCGGGAATCCCTTCTTCTCGCTGAACACGCAGATGACCGTGCTGTCGAAGAACTATAGCCTGCAACTCCCCACGGAGAACAGATACGTCCAGGTGATCCAGGCCGAGGGGACGGGCCAGTACCAGCGAAACGACGCCTATGGTGTCTTCGCGGCGTCGTTCACCTGGTATGCGTACTTCGACCCGTCCACGGGATACATCGTTGGCTACAGCTACGTCGAACAGGACAACGGCCAGTACCAGGGCCAGGCTGCGAGCTTCACCTACACCGACGACCTGTACGTCACGTCCACCAGCTATCCGCTGACGGCCGCGAGCGCTCCTGGCGGAGCGACCACGACGACAAGCCAGGCGGGGACCGGAGGACCCCCGTCGTACCTTTCCTACCTCGCGGCGGCAGCGGTGGTGATCGTGGTCGTCGCTGCGATCGCCGTCTATGCGGCGACGAGAAAGAGAGGCAGAGGCAAGGACTCTCTTCCCAAGCACTCGCCAACGCCGGAGTCGCCCCCGCCCAGCCCCCCTCTCCCTCCTACTGCTTCTTCGACGCCCTTCCAGTCCCAGGTCGACCTGGGCTCCAAGCCGCCCGAGCAGGTCGTGGTAAGGGAGGTCGCCATGGTGAACTGTAAGTACTGCGGGACCCTAATACCGACCACAGCCGAGACGTGCCCGTACTGCGGAGCGCCCCGGCAATGAATGAGCCCCCTTCGCGTCTCGGGGAGGCGAGCCGATGAAGGCGGCGCTCGGGATGGACGACCCGCCGGGAGGACTTCGATGAACCGCACGACGGCCTCGCCGCCGATCGAGCTCAGGGGCGTGCCGATCGAGCTCGAGGCCTACGAGGGCGCGGGGGCGATAACGAACCGCTACTTCAGAGGCTTCGGCATGCCCGAGTTCGAGAAGGTGTACCTCCCCGAGAGCGTGAGGCCCTTCGCCGCGGCTGGCCCGGTGGGGACCAGGCGGTTCCTGATCGACGACAACAGGAGCGCGATCGGCAGGGAGCCCTACATGACCATCGACGGCACCGATTTTTACTTCTCGGTCAAGGGGATAGGGTCGACGACCAGCCCGTTCAGCCGCCAGCTCTTCACCAAGGAAGAGGTCTGTGGCCTCCTCGAAAAGGGGAGCGGCGTGAGGGAGAGGATAGCGGCCCTCAGGGAGAAGGAGACCAGGTTCCCGAGATACCTTACCGGGGAGCTGTGGTCGAGGGGGTGCCCCTATGGGTCCCAGGGGCTCGAGTTCGCCTCCATCGCCATGAAGGCGGCCGAGATGTCCGACGCCAGCACGACGTCCATCCACGGGTTCAGGATAGCCCCCCTGGCGAAGATAGTCAAGCTGCCCAGGGCCCTCCAGGAGGAGGTCACCCGGGTGTACTGGTACAGGAGGTTCAAGCAGGAGATGGTCCAGGAGGCGCGGCTTCTCCCGTCGAACGTCAGGATATACTTCCACTCGGACTGGACCGTCGGCGACGACACGGGGGAGCTCTTCGACTTCTTCCGCATCGGCAGCAACGACGAGGCGATGGGCTTCCTGGAGAACTTCGTCAGGAGCGGGATAGCCGTCCTCACCCTGTTCGTCAGGTCCATGAGGAGCAACGACGACGGCACCTACACCGGGCTGGACTTTTACGACGTCTGGCTCGACAAGGACGCGGTTCTGGCACCGGACGGCACCATCTTCTGGGCCGACCTGGAGGGGCTCCAGAGCGTGACCATCGGAGGTAGGGACAGGGCCGACCTCGAGTTCAACCTCGAGGAGAACATGGAGCACCAGATATACAGGTCGCTCTACGAGTTCATGTACGCCTACGAGCAGCTAGAGAGGGAGCGGGTCAAGAGGTTCGGCCACAGGACCGACCGCAAGACCCAGTTCGAGTACCTCCTGAGGGACGGTCTGAAGGACGACGACATCGTCGACCTTCGCCGCGGCCCCGACAGCCTCGAGCTGGTCATCGGCAACGTCCTCGGGGAGAAGAGGCTGACGAGGGAGTTCACGATCCTGGACTGGTGACCTTTGCGATGATCCCTTTGCAGAGAGGACGGAGACGGGAGCGCGGGAGGTGAGAGGCCCACGAGCGACAGCGTCCGGACCTCGAAGTTGACGGCCATCGCCGACGTCGACGAGCAGCTCGGCGGCCTGCCCAGAGGTCTGTCGTCATTCTACGACCCTCTCCTCGACCACGAGGCCAGGGAGGCCCTCGAGGCCGGGGGCGAGGTCTTCGTCTCCCAGGACGCGGGCGGAGCCAAGGACGGTCTGTTCATCTACGACGGCCACGAGGCGACGGGGACCATCTTCACCAGGTCCAGGGAGGCGTTCGACCGCTTCTTCGCGCTCAAGCCCTCCAGCTACGTCTTCTCGGAGCTCGAGGTCGCGGAGCACCCCAGGGAGGCCTGGAACGTCTGGCAGCTGGACGTCGACAGGGCCCCGTCGGACCACCGGTTCAAGTACCAGGTCGGCATCGACGACGACGTCGGGGAGATAGAGCGGTTCATGGCCGCCGCGCAGCCCGAGACGAACAGGAAGTGGGTGGGCGTGGCCCTCAGGAACGGGGACAAGTGCTTCGTCGTCAAGATCGGGGGCAGGATAGTGGGCATCGCGTGGATGACCATCGTCGGCGAGGTGGCGAGGTCGCACGGCCTCTACGTCGAGCCGCAGTTCAGGAGGATGGGTGTGACGAGGGACAACTTCCATGCGAGGCTCATCTACCTCAAGTCGAGGCGGGTCCACACCCTCATCAACGAGATAGCCGAGTCGAACGTGGCGTCCTACAGCCACGCCGAGAGGATAGGGGAGAGGGTCGTCGGCAAGCTCTTCCTCTACACGACGCCCGACGGTGGTGCCGCGGCCCAGCCACCCTCCTCTTCTCCCTAGGTGGGGACCGACGGGCAATCCGCCCTCTGGTCGGTCGCACACTATGACGAGCGGATGAAGAAAGAACTCGTGAAGGTAGCGACCAGACTGCGGATAGAGCCTCGGCGGCTGGCGCCAGCTCGGTCTCGCGACCCGCGCGCGTCGCGCATCACCTCGAGAGGGCTCTCACCACCGCGATCGGAGCCACGGGTGAGAAGCAATCCGATTGCCGTCTTCCTTGTCTCCAAGAAGACTCTCGCCGGTCTCCCTCTCGACCGGAAGGCGATCAATCCCGGCCCTTCGTCCGGAGACATGGAAGCGACGCTCGAGAACCGGGCGAACGTCCTTCGATCAAGGCTCTCCGGCTACGGCGGCGAGCAGCCGCCTCTCCGCCTTCCTGCGGTGCAGCACCAGGGTCGGTTCCCGGATGTGCAGCCGCCTGGCGAGCTCCTCCGAGCTCACCCTCCTCGGGACGTCATAGTAGCCCAGCTTCAACGCCGAGAGTATCACCCTGCGCTGCTTCTCCGTCAGGCGGGCCAGGGGTGAATCGGGCAGGAACCTCGCATCCATGATAGAGACCATCCTGTACCGCACGCCCACCTTCTCGACGGCCTCCAGGATCGCCCGTACGTCCTTCGCGCTCCCGAGGAAGGTCGCCCTGAGCCTTCCGTCCCTTATCTCGTACGGCACTGACAGGTACCCTCCCGTTCCCCACGGACCGAACCCGGACGAGCCGCCAGGACGCCTCTGCTTGAAGAAACACGTGAAACCTCCCTCTCTTCGCTCCAGGACCTGCACCTCCTGGAAGCTGCCGGCGAACACCCCCTCGACCGTCGTGGCCGAATCCTTGAATCGCACGCTGCATATCAGGGCGACCTCCTCGGGTGAGGACTTGAGGAAGCTGAGGACTTCCATGGACTCTATCTTCTCCAGCGACGGCTCCTGGAGCACCCTGGCGATATCGTCTACGGCGAACTCGAGGACGAGCCGGCGCATGTATAGGTCGTAGGGAGCCGTCGAGATATATCCGTTCTCCAGAGGCTATCGTAATAGCCCTAACGGTGATAGGGATGGTCCGACCCATGGTCCGAAAGGTGGAACCGAGGTGGCTTCTGGGAGACAGGAGATGGTGGGCGTCAGCACTGGCGGCGACGGCCCTGCGCCGTACCCAGAGCTGTCGAAGATAGCCTCCGCGCTCGTCCTGGTCGGCGTCTTCCTCGCCATCCTGATGGGAGGGATGGACTCGCTTGTGGTCGCCACCGCCCTCCCCACGATCGCCTCTGACCTGCACCAGGTCGATGGGGTCGCGTTCGTGGCCGGCGCCTACCTCATCTCCTCGACCATCTCGATACCGATCTTCGCCCGGCTCTCGGACATCGGCAGCCGGCGCAACGTCTTCCTGGTCGGCCTGACGGTCTTCATGGCTGGCTCTGCGCTCGCGGGCCTAAGCCAGAACCTCACCGAGCTGATCGCATTCCGCGCTGTGCAGGGAGTAGGGGGAGGCGGGGTTTTCCCCGTCGCCCTGGCTATGGTCGCGGTCCTCTTCCCCCCCAAGACGAGGTCGAGGGTCATCGGCATCCTCTCCGGCGCATCGGGGCTATCGATCGTGCTGGGCCCCCTGGTCGGGTCTTACATCGTCTCCGTGACCACGTGGCGGTGGGTGTTCTACATCAACCTCCCCTTCGGAGTCCTGGCCATCGCAGTGCTCGTGTTGACGCTCGGTCCGCTCCGGCCACCCACCACAGGAGAGTTCGACATACCGGGGGCGGGGCTGCTCTCGGGCTGGGTGGGCGCCCTGATGGTCGCCCTGGTCGAGGTCTCGGACGCGGGGTTGAGCTGGACCGGCCCCCTGATCGTAGCGCTGCTCCTAGTGTCTGCCGCGCTGTTCTCCGCGTTCCTCTGGTGGGAACTCAGGACAGCCGAGCCCCTCGTCCCCCTCCGGCTGATGCGACAGCGGACCATCGGGGCGACCGGCGGGGTCATGTTCTTCACCGGGATCGTGTTCAGCGCGCTCATAACGTTCCTCTCGGTCTTCGTGGGGATCGTGCTGCTGCACAACGGCCCGGACGCGGCGGGCGACGTCCGGGACATCATCTACTTCCTGGCAATCCCGCTGATCCTCGGCGCGGCGCTCTCGGGACAGTTGCTCACCCGGCTGCCCTATCGCAGCGTGATCGCCCCCGGGCTCGCGGTGGCGGTCGCCTCGGCGCTCTTCCTGACGCAGCTGACGTCGTCCACCCCGCCCTGGGTCCTGGGCGCGGGGTTCCTGCCGACCGGTGGGATCGCCCTTCCGCTCATCCCGCTGGGGTTCGGTCTGGGCTTCTCGCTCGCGGGTCCGACCATCGCGATACAGAATGAGGCCCCCAGGGACAAGGTGGGCGCCGCCATCGGCCTATCCCGCTTCCTCCAGAGCCTGGGAGGCGCGCTCGGGATCTCGCTCCTGACGACCTTCGAGATCGGGCGCTTCCAAGCTCTATCCGTCGGCGCGACCAGCCCCGCGGCCGTCACGGACGCCATGGTGACCGCGTACGACGAGGTCTTCCTGGTGCTCGCGGCCTGCGTAGCGGTCGCCTTCGCGTTCAGCCTGCTCTTCGTCGGGAGGGTCCCTCCAACGACGACGCCGGCCGGAGGGGAAGCTATGATGAAGGTGGAGGAGGGCGCCGCGCCTGACGCACCGGTGGCTTATCGGGTCTCTTCCAAGTAAACCGATTCGTCTCAATGGGTCATGCGGCGGGACCCGGGGCCGGATTCGCTCGACCTCGCCGCGAAGCGACGCGGGCCGCTCTCATCAAGTGGCCCTGGCCTCCTTCTCGAGGGTCTCGAGGTTCCCGGGGTCCCCGAGGACAAGTATGGTGTCCCCCTCTTTGAGCCGGAAGTCTGGTTCGAAGATGTTCTGGACCACGGCCGCGCCGCGCACGACCCCTATCACCATCGCGAGCTTGGAGACCTCCTGCATCCCCTTCCCGATGAGCTCCGATGACTTGAAGACCGTGAACCTCGCTATCTCCTTGGTCCCGATCTCCTCGGAGAAGACGACTCCCACGAGGTCCTTGGTGACGGCCGAGAGCGCCAGGAGGTGCCCGACGGTCACCGACGACGGGATGACCACGTCGGCTCCCGCGTTCTTGGCGGCCTCGATCAGCTCCGAGTCGTGCACGACGCTGATTATCCGGAGGTCGGGGCGGAGCCTCCTGGCGCTGAGCGTGACCATCATGTTGTTCGGGTCGTTCTGGTGCGACACGATCAGCGTCCCGGCACGGTCGATTCCCGCCGCCTTCAGCGCGTCCATGGGCCTGGTCTCGTGCTCCAGGACGGCGAGGACCTTGCTCTTGATCAGGGCGTCGTAGAACTGTTGCTCCGTGGTCACCACGACGTAATCTATCCCGAGCTCGTCGAGCTTCTCGACCACGTACTTGCCGAGATGCCCGTAGCCGTAGACGATGATGTGCTTCTTGAGGCGGGCGGTCATCCTCTCCTCGGCCTTGCCGCGAGCCAGGTTGCCGTTGACGAAGGCTCCCACCGTGGCCTGCAGAATCGACGCTCCGGCCCCGACCGACACTATGATCATCGCGATGAGGAGGAACGCCTCCGTGCGATTGAGCGTCACGAAGTTCCCGCCGTTGGGGACGTAGAGCCCTATCGTCGTTATGGTCGAGACCGAGGCGAGGAACGCGTCTATCGGAGGGAGGTGCTCGTAGCGGGCGAAGATGAGCGCCCCGGAGAGGAACATCACGAAGAGTATCGCGAGCTGCTTGTATGCCACCTCGAGGAAGACGATCGGCTCGTAGAGCAGCGAATAGAGCGTGAAGCCGAGCCTCCTGCTCTCCCGCTTGATGCGCGAGTTGCGCCTGTAGGGCAGGACGCGGTCCTCCGCCGGATCCATAGAGGGCGAGGCGGAGCGGGGGTCTTTAACATCTGCGCATCCCCTATCTTCCAGGGTTGAGGTGCGAAGCGGGTCGAGTACGCGTCGGTGCTCGTCCCTTGGCCGAGACTCGGGGGCAGCCCCGTGCGGCTCCGGGCGGTCAACCCGGACCCTTCGCATCGCCTCGGGACCGCTCCCCCTTCGGATAGGATGAGAACCGCGTATTTCTCAGGGTCTTGGAGCCGCCCTCGCCGGCCTCCTTCCATGACTTCAAGCTAGTCGGCGGTCATCACGAAGGGCGGCGGGACGTGGCCCCCCCTCGTGGCGCTTCGGTTCGAGCCTCGTGAGGATTGCTTCCTGTTCTTCAGATTCAGCGCGACGGCCGCACGGACGAGGCCCTTCAGCGCGGCCTCGTTGACGCTGTCGCCCTCACGTAGGTCGACGGCACGCAATCTGTTGCCCTTGAGACTGGCGTTGAAGAGGCCTGAAGGGTCATCGAGCAGGGCTCCCTTGGCGAAGGTCAGTCTCACGTGGTCCTTCCATGCGTCGCCGATGCAGATTATCCCCTCGTTGGACCATACGGGAACCCCGTCAGGATTCGATGGCTTCCTCCACTTCACCTCCTCGACCACCTCCGGGTCGGCCTGTTTGATCAGAGCTCGGAGCCGGGAGAGGGTCTCTTCACGCCAGTCGCCCAGCCCCTTGAGCCGTGCATCTATCAGCTGGGAGGGTGACTCGGTCTCCTGCGACGCGTCCTTCTTTCTGCTCCTTGCGCCTTCTGTCCGTCTCGCGGGCCGATGCGTCCCACTCTCTTCTCCCCGTCCACCCGTCATGCTATCGCCCACGATCTGACGGGCCCCATCCCAGCAATTATCTGCATGGCCTTCAACGCGGCATAGCCGTGACCATCCGATAAGAGCCCATGGTTCTTCGGGGCGTCTCGGTGATTACTGCGGATGGCCGATCGCTAGACGCCATGTGCATCGTCGGATTGGATGGTTTGAACCGATCGCATCGATCATCGGCGAGAAACCCTTAATAAGTGAATGAATATTCATTCAACGAGAAAGCATGCCGCGGACCGAACAAGCGTACGAGGAGATGCGCGATAGGGCCAACAGGAGGATCCTGGAGGCAGCGCGCAGGGTCTTCGCGAGGAAGGGCCTGGGGGCCACGGTCGCCGACATCGCCGAGGAGGCCGGAGTAAGTCAGGGGCTCGCCTACCGCTACTTCCCGAGCAAGGAGGCGATCTTCCACACGCTTCTGAGACAGATGCTCCAGCCAGGAGAGGCCGACAGGCTCTCCGAAGAATCGGAAAAGACTCCAAGAGAACGCCTGGAGCGCTTCGTCTCGGAGACGATGCGCCTCAGGCAGGAACACCCCGAGTTCTACAGGTTCGTCTTTCAGGCGGTCTCGGAACAGAACCTCCCAGAGGACATACGTCACAGGCTAGGCGCCCACGGCCTGGAGATACGCGGGGCACTGCGGCGGCTCGTCATCGAGGGGCAGGCCAAGGGGGAGGTCTCGGAAGGTGAACCCGACCAGCTCGTGGACGTCATCCTCGCCTGTCTGGAGGGGTTGTCGATGAGGTTGGCATATTCCGACCCGAGCACCAAGGTGCAGCTCCCCGACGCCGGAATCATCCTTCGTCTGCTCGGTCCGGACCCGTCGAAGGAGAGGGGGGGTCCGACCTGAACCGGAAGGGCGTCTGCTACGACGTCGGCCGCGTCCACATGGACGGCAACTGGCGCCCCAGGTTCGACCCGCGGGTCGTGCACCGCGAGCTCGAGATCATCAAGAACGACCTCCACTGCAACGCCGTGAGGATCTGCGGCTTCGATGTGGACCGGCTGATGACCGCGAGCGAGGACGCCCTCTCACAGGGGCTGGAGGTCTGGCTGTCCCCCGAGATGTGGGACAGAAGCCAGGACGAGACCGTCGAATACGTCGCGGGGGCGGCGGAGCGGGCGGAGGGGCTCCGTCGACGGTGGCCCGGAAAGCTGGTCCTCAGCGTGGGCTCCGAGCTGACCCTCTTCTCTCAGGGGATGATCGAGGGCAAGAACGTCTTTGACCGGATCTCCCGTCCATCGTTCCTGGGCGATGTGATGACTGGGAAGCACGACGGCCCGCTCAACGCGTATCTGTCGAACCTGAGCGAGGCCGCGGGCAAGTCGTTCCGCGGCCCGCTGACCTACTTCTCCCTACCGTTCGAATCCGTCGACTGGAGACCGTTCGACTTCTTCGGGGTGGACCACTACAGGGACGCAGGGAACAGAGACCATTACGGCCGGATGATAGGCAAGTACGAGGCATCCGGCAAGCCCGTCGTCATAGGCGAGTTCGGGTGCTGCACCTTCCGGGGCGCGGACCTTCTCGGAGCCAACGGCTTCATGATAACCTTCGGGATGATGGAGGGCGTCCTCGGGCCGGACCAGAAGCTCCCAAAGACGTTCTCGGATATGGCGCACGTCCCGCCCCGGTCCGATGGGCACTACATCCGCGACGAGGAGCTCCAGGCCCGCGAGCTGGTCGACCAGTTGGGGGTGCTCGACGCGGCGGGCGTCGAAGGCGCCTTCGTGCAGACCTTCGTGGTCCCTAACTCCCCGTACCACTCGGACCCCAGGTACGACGCGGACATGGCGAACTTCAGCCTGGTGAAGAGCTTCCCCGAGGCGGAGACGAGGGAAGAGTTCAGGAGACAGGCCATCCGCGGGGCCAGGGAGATGATAGGGGTGGACCTCGACCCCCGCGTCCTGGACGGTCTTTTTTCGGGCCCGGTGGGCGAGCGTGGGGTGACGTACCCTGACCTGCCGTGGGAACCGAAGGAATCGTTCAGGGCGGTCGCAAGATACTACGCCGAGCACTAGGATCGGCAGCTGGCCCCTGCTTCACTGGGCTCGCCGCCTGCCATACGCATCGTGATGAACGGCCATCGTGAGATACCCGATCACCGCCTAATGGAATGAGAAACCCGGGATCGAACCCGAGAGGGTCTGATGCCGAGGCGGGCCCGACTGGATTCACTCGGACCCGGTCTCGAGGGGGAAGCCCGGGGACGGTGTGTAACTTTGGTCCATAGTCTTCTACCTGACAGGTGATATGCACAGGCTCTCCATAGAGTCATGGGCCACCGTCCATCCCACCGCTCCAGGGGCAGAAGGACGGGGCGCCTGGCTACGAAGGCCGGGACAGCGCTGCGTCAGAGTAGATGGTGGAGCAGATGGTGGAACCTCATCCTCGAGACCGAAAGAAGATACGGGGCGGTCCGGATCGCAAAGTTCGGAGTGGCGACGGGGTCAGGCTTTCTGGTCATAGAAGCCATACTGGTCCTCGGGATGACCATCCTCTACCACACGACGCAGGTCCCCGGCGCCACCTTCTCTTCGCCCTCGATCCTCGGTCTGACGGCGCTGGCGTTCGGGGCGGGTTCCACGCTGGCGTTCGTGATCAACGATCGCGTGACGTTCAAGGACGGAGGGAGCAGGCGGAGAAAGAGGCAGCAGCCCTGGTTGACGAGGTGGGGCAAGTTCCAGTTGGCTTGCCTGGCGGGGAACGTCATCATCATAGCCATCCAGCTCGGGCTCCTGGCGACCGCGTCGCTCTCGCCAGCGATCGGGCACGTCCTCGGGTCGCTCGTCACCTATCCCATAACCTATCTCATCTCCTCCCGTTTCGTCTGGGCGATGGGGCCGGTCAGCTAGCGAACACCGAGCCGCCCGTCCAGTAGATCGGAGCGTCGGCTGCCGTCGCGAGCGGTGGCGGGCAGGGGCTCCGGCCTCGGGGCCCAAAGCGGTTCGCACGTAGAAGCCGGAGCTGACGAGACGGTGAGCCGGGGAAGCACCCATCGCGCATCGGGAGGCTTGGACGCTCCGGAAGAGGCCCCTCTGCCGGATGCGTGGCAGGAGATCGAAGCGTCAAGGTATGGTCCGGTACGTGGTGCGCGTCGCCCAGACGAGCGTCGGCATCGGTTCTCGGTCCGTTGACCCAACCCGTTAAATGGCATCGGTTGGGGGTTGGAACCCGCGGTGACCCCTTCCTCGCGCAGGTTTCCTGAGCCACTCAAGCGACTTATGCAGCAGAACTACCTCGGCAAGTGGACCATCGTCGGGGCGCTCATCGGGGTCGTCGCTGGCCTCGGCGCTACCGCCTTCTACTACGGAATCCAGCTGGCGACCGACCTCATCCTCGGCGGGATAACCGGCTTCCTCCCCCCGAACCCTGCGGGAGAGATCCAGTCGGCGGTCACCGTCCATCCTGACTTCCTCCTCGTCCCGCTGTCGACCGTCCTGGGAGGCCTGATCGCGGCCATCGTCATCTTCTCCCTTGCCCCAGAGGCGAAGGGCCACGGCACGGACGAGGCGATCGCGGCGTTTCACAGGAAGGACGGGAAGATCAGGCACCGCGTACCCCTCGTGAAAGCCGTCGCGTCCGTCTTCACCATCGGCTCCGGCGGGAGCGGGGGAAGGGAGGGCCCCACCGCCCAGATAGGGGCGGGGTTCGGCTCCTTCATCGCGGACGAGCTCGGGCTGTCCGTGAGAGACCGGAGGCTCGCCGTCGCAGTGGGACTGGGGGCCGGGATAGGCTCGATCTTCAAGGCTCCCTTCGCGGGCGCGATACTGAGCGGCGAGATACTGTACAGCGGGGGAGACTTCGAGGTCGAGGCGCTCGTGCCCGCTTTCATCGCCTCTCCAGCGGGGTATCTGATCTTCGCGTCGATAACGGGCTTTTCGCCGATCTTCGGCAACTCGCTCTCCTCCTTCACCTTCACCAACCTCACGACCATCCCCGTCTACTTGGTCCTCGGTCTGGCATGCGGGCTCGCCGGCAGGCTCTTCTCGACGGCCTTCTACTCCATGCAGCGGCTCTTCGGCTCTCTCTCCGTGCCCCGCTACTTCAAACCGGCTCTGGGGGCGGCCGTGACGGGCATCATCGGCATCTTCTTCCCCCAGGTCCTCGGGCTGGGGTACGGTTTCCTGCAGTACCTGGTCGACGGCAACCTCTCCGCGATAGCGCCGAACTACTTCGCCCTCCCCATCATCGTGACGCTCCTCCTGATCGTCTTCCTCAAGGTGGTCGCGACGTCGTTCACGGTCGGGTCGGGCGGGAGCGCCGGCGTCTTCGCCCCGTGCATGGTCATAGGGGGCTTCGTCGGGGCCATCTTCTGGGTGGCGGTCAACTCCGCCTTCCCGGGCTGGATACCCATCCCCGCGCCTCTGGTGATCGTAGGGATGATGGCGCTCTTCGGAGGGGTCGGGAGGGCACCCATCTCGGTGATGCTCATGGTCAGCGAGATGACGGGTTCGCTCTCCCTGCTGGTGCCGGCGGTCTTCGCCGTCCTGGTGGCGTACTTCGTGGTCGGCCCGAAGTTCACCATCTACAAGAGCCAGGTGCTCAGGAGGTCCGACTCCCCGGCGCATCTCGGAGAATACAGCACCCCCCTGCTCACCAAGATGCGCGTCGGCGACGGGATGAACTCGGAGGTCTTCTCGCTGCCGGTCGGGGCGAGCGTCGACGAGGCGTACCGGGCCATCCTCGACAGAGGCTTCACGGGCATCCCGATCGTCGATCCTTCAGGTCGACCGGTGGGCATGGTGACGAGGAGCGACCTGTTGCCGGTCCCCGCCGAGAAGAGGGAGGCTACGAAGATCGAGACCAAGATGACGAAGAACGTCGTGGTCGTCAACCCTGACGAGAGCTTGCTGGACGCGATGAACAAGATCGTCACGAACAACGTGGGCCAGCTGCCGGTTGTCGAGAAGGCTTCGGGCCGGCTGGTCGGGATCATCACGCTGACGGATGCGATCCGGGCGTATGACAGAGTGGTGAAATCGACCTCGGGCCCCGACTCACCACCGCTTACCGACGCACGGAGCTAACCGGTCCACCTTGCTCGGCCTCGGGGCCCTACTCGGTTCGCACATGGAAGCTCGTAGCCGAGTTGGCGGTGGCGATCAACCTGTCTCTCCGAGGTGTCAGTTCTCGTGCTGGGTTCATCGCGCTCCCATCGGGAAGAACCTGGGCGTCGTGCCAAGGTTCATGAAAGCTTAATGGCGGCCGTTCGTGGAAGGGGTGACAGATGTCGATCAAGCTCAGGGACATCAAGACGCGGGTGATTAGGGAGAAGGACGGCTCCTACGCGATAGCCTGCTCAGCCCTCGGCGTGTACAGCGTGGGGGGAACCCTGGTCGAGGCCAAGAAGAACTTCGAAGAGGCCCTCGAGCTCCACCTTTCTGCGCTGAAGGAACGCGCGATCGAAGCGGTAGCCTAGGCATCTTGGGAAAGCTCAGGCCGGTGGTGGGAAAACAGCTCGTTAAGGTTCTGTGCAACCACTACGGCTTCAGGGCCATCAGGCAGAAGGGCAGTCACGTCACCCTCACCGACGGCGTCGTGTACGTCACGGTCCCGGCGAAGGAGATCCAAGTCGGTCTGCTGAGCGTGATCCTGAAGGATTGCGGGGTGCCTCAGGACGAGTTCCTCGAGAAGCTGTAGGGCCCATCGCGCCTCACCCGCCCGGACTAGCTCCCCTCAAGGACCGTCACGGTCCCGTTGAGCCCCTCATCGAACACGGAGTCGTACTCGTAGGTCCCCGGCACCGTGAAGGTGAACGTGAACGTCTGGCCGCGCCTGAGCATCCCGGAATCGAAGTTCTGGTCGCACCCGGATGTGCTGGTCGATGTGACCGTGACGGGAAGGTAGGAGTCGTCCGTCCAGGTGACGGTGTCGTTGACCCCTATGACGACGGTGACGCTCGATGGCTCGAACCCGGGCTGGCCCTGCGGGCTGAAGCCGGAGGGGATCGAGACGTTCGCGACCTCGGGGGAAGCGGTGGCCGAGCTCGAGGCGGAGGGAGAGCTCGAGGTCTCCGTCTCGGTCGCGCTGCAGGCGGCCCCCGGCCGGCAGGTGGTCGTCGTGATGCTCAGGGAGGGGAGCTCTATCGAGAAGTACGTCGAGACGGAGGCGTTGTAGACGTTCACTCCCGCGCCGTAGTTCCCCCCATCGTAGCTCAGCTGGACGTCATACTCTCCCGCCACGGGGAGGCCGTCGCGGCCGGAGATCTGGACGTAGCCCTGCGAGCTGGAGTAGTGGCCTATCTCGAAGGTCGTGCCGCCGCAGTAGAAGTTCCCCGCCACCTCGTTGCCCGTGTACGTCACCGTCAGCGTGACGTTCTGGACGGGCGGTCCGTTGTAGGAGACGACCTTCACGTAGGCCTCGCCGGGGCCGCCGTCCGTGCAGAGCGAGCTCGAGATGCTGGACGTCGAGACGGAGGAGGTGAGGCGGAAGCCGAGGAGGACCGAGTTCCCCCACTCGTCCGCCGCCAGGGCGGTGTAGGTCTGGCCGGCCACGAAGGCGTGGAACTCTGGGGCGACGCCGGAGTCGACGCTGCCGGTCCAGTACCCGAAGGTGGAGGACGAGGACGAGGCGGCACCCGCATAGGTCGTGTAGTTCCCGATGAGAGCGCTGGCGTAGTCGCTCTGCGGCCTGAAAGAGAAGACGGTTATCGGGCCGTTCTGGGTGCAGGTCGCGATGTAGTTCGTGTCGTAGAGGGCGAGCGGGGTCGCCTTGGTGAAGTTGGCCTCTGAGTAGGAGCCGTTCAGCATCGCTATCCCCACCGGGGAGCCCAGGGGGCACTCGTCGTCCGGGTTAAGAGTTCCCGAGGAAAGGGGCCAGCGGTCCGCGGAGGTCACGTTGTTGGCGGAGCCGAGCACGTTGAACTCGTCGCCCTGTACGGTCACCTTGCCGTCCTGGGCGACCGAGACGTTGAGGTCGAGGCGCAGCCCCAGGCTGGAGTTCAGGTAAGAGTCCGACTGCGAGGAGGCGGCGAACGCGCTAGTCGAGTTCGTCGAGTTCTGCGTAGTCTCCTGCGTCGACGGACTCGAGCCGGTCGTGGTCACCTGCGCGGTGGAGACCGACGTCGAGCCGAGGGCGACGCTGGTGGAGGTCGTGGTGCCGTTCGTCGTCCCGGGCATCCCGGTCTGCCGGGATAGCACCAGAGCCGCAGCTCCAGCGACGAGCATCGCGACGGTGGCGATGGTCAGGGCGACTGCCGTGGTCCCGATCGCTCCCCGCGGTCTCAAGACAACTCCGTCGCGCGAATCCGCCGATTTCTGATTAATAGTTATGCCCGAGCGATGGTTACAGAACATCCCTTCAGCTTAGCAAAGCCCTTCCTGAGGTGCGGGTCGACTACTACTACGCCGGACGCTCCGGCTTACGAAGTCCTCATTCTGTCTCCAGAGGTCGCGCTCGCGGGGCTGTTTGTTGGGGTCGCGTTGACGTCCGTCGGAGCGGTCCTTCGCAAGCGCGCCGTCCGCTCGCCGAAGGCGTCTGGAGGAAAGGCCCATCTTCGTCATTGGCCGAGTGGACGCGGGATCCCGCCGGCTCGAGCTCATGAGCGCCTCGGATGGCTGATCCAGCAGGCGGCCTCGGGGCCCGGCGCGGTCCGCACGTAAAAGCCGGGAAGGACACAGACCTTTCATAGGGTTCGGACAAAACTATTAATCAGAAATCGCCTCTTCGAAATCGAATTGGCTTGACGCCTCGGCACAAGGGGATCGGCGTGACCCTGATGGTCGTGGTCGTCGTAGTCATCCTGATCGGGGCGACGTTGGCCTTCGTGGCGCTCGCACCGAGGTCGAACAGCTCGGTGAGCTCCAGCACGACCTCGACATCGCCATCCTCTTCTCAGACGTCCGAATCGTCGACGTCGAGCTCCTCGACAACAACGACCCACTACTCGACCACCTCGCCGGCCTCGGGTCTCCAGCTGCAGATAGCGCTCAACGCCACGACCGTCGAAGAGGGCTCGCCCCTGAGCGCGCAAATCTCGCTCTTCAACACGCTCCTCGTGGGCCTGCCGCTGAGGGCCAACTACTCGGCCAACCCGAACATAGCGAACTGGGACCTCTACGACTACCTGTGCGGGCTGAGCTTCTCCGTGGAAGACGTCCTGGGGTTCGCGATGTTCCAGGGGAGCTATGCCTCCGGGAACCTCTCCCAGGCGGGCGCCCCGATGCTCCTCACGCCTCCCATGGCGACCAGCTGCCCGAACCGGTTCTACGACCAGGCATACGTCCAGAGCGTGGAGTTCGCGCCCGAGAGCTACCTCGCCACCCTGTCGGCCAACGCGTCGTTCAGCGATGTGTTCAAGCCCCAGTCGGCCGACATGCAGGTGAACGCCGTGACCGGGAGCTGCAGCGCGTCCCCCTACAACGCGACCGGCTACAGCAGCGAGGGCGGCGTGACGACCACCTTCAGCGGCATCCAGTACTCCGTGTCGTGCGGCCCCAGCGGAGGCGGCTCCCTCTACGGCTACTGGACGAGGCCCGCCGGCGGCGATGGTTACGTCTCGATAGACGGCAGCTCGAACGGCACGGTCACCGCGGGCCTGAAGCTGATGCAGAGCTACTTCCACCAGTTCGCCCCCGGCGTGTACACGATCGTCGCCGAGGACATGTGGAACCAGACCGTCTTCGCCCACTTCCGGGTGGTCGCTGCCGCCCCGACCACGGGGTCCACGGGCGCCGCCCCGCTGTTCACGGTGACCTTCGAGCAGGCTGGGACCTGCAGCCCGACGCTCTACGCCCCCGAGTGGTCAGTGACGCTGGGCAACGAGAGCGAGTCGGCGCAGACCAACGACACTTCGGCGAACGCCGAGTATGCGGAGCCGCTCGCCCCTCCCTACATCGTCTTCTACGTCCCGGACGGGGTCTACCAGTACAGTGTCGGGCCGCCCGGCGACGGGTTCCAGCCGGCTTCGGGGACCGTCACGGTAAGCGGAACGGACGTGGTCGTGACGGTGTCCGGGCCTGTGACCAGCTGCACGATGGTGGCGACCAGTTGAGGGCGGCGCCCAGCTCGAAGGCGACCACGGGGTCCGGCCCTGTCCGCACTTCGAAGCTCGGGGCTGATGGGGTGGTGACGAACCGCAGATGAATACGGGACGGTCTGGTCCAGCACGCCAACCAGCTGGCGACCCCTAGCCTCAAGGGCTGGTCGGCTAGCAATTCTACATAGTCCCGCTACACAAGAATCTATCGGCTGTCTAAAGAAATCGACTGCATATCCATCCCGGCGCATGCCCGCTCCAGGACCGTCGCTAATGCCTGCGCGTTTGGCGAGGTCAGCTGCGCTCATCCTGCTCCTCTCACTGGGAATGCTCTGGACCCTCTCCAGCGCGGTAGTACCGGTCGCAAACGCCCAAAGCGTCGCGTCGTGGAACCCCACGAGCAACTACCCGGCCGTAGGAGGGACGGAACCGATATCGTGCTCTGAATACGCCGGCTACGTCTATTGCGTAGGAGGCAGCAGTCACAACTCCTTCTACGCTCCTCTCTCCTTTTCGGGCATCGGTACGTGGAAGGACCTGCCGCAGTATCCCGTGATATCCGGAGACGGCGGGATACTGGGCGTCTCGTGCGTGACGGCCTCGGGTTACATCTACTGCGTAGGTGGCGACACGCAGGGCTCGGGTGGAACGACCTCCAACGCCACATACTATGCCCCCATCTCGTCTTCTGGGGCAGGCGGCTGGAGTGCGACGACCCCGTATCCGCACCCCGTCGCCGACGCGAGCTGCGTGGCGTCGGAAGGTTACATCTACTGCGTGGGCGGCTACTACGCTGCTGTCTACTATGCTCCTCTGACCTCGTCCGGCATCGGCCCATGGACCAACACCACGAGCTACCCCACCGTCGTCTCGTTCCAATCCTGCCAGGCGTCTGGTGGTTACGTCTACTGCGTCGGCGGCTCGACGGGCATCGCCCAGAGCGGGTACCCGGTGAGCACGGACGCGGTCTACTACGCTCCCCTCTCCTCGAGCGGGGTGGGGACCTGGGCCAGCACCGCAACCTATCCGTTGGCCGTGAACGGTCTCTCCTGCGCGATCTCCGGTGAATCCTACATCTACTGCGTAGGGGGAGCGGAGAGCAGCCAGGCCACCGTGGCCAGCGTCTACTACGCTCCGACCTCATCCTCCGGGGTCGGCGCATGGGCGAGCGCGACGCCGTACCCGCACGCGGTCGCCTACGACCAGGCCTGCGTGATCTTGGGCAACTACGTATACTGCGCGGAGAACTACAGCAGCGGGACCGGCTCCTACTACGCGCCCGTCTCGACGAAGGCTGGGACCTCCACCCTGATCGTCCTGAGCCAAGATGCGAACGGGACCTCGATCAGAGGGTTCTATGCGGCCCTCAACGTGAACGGGACGACAGTCTCCAGCGGCTTCACGCCATACAACTTCACCCTCGACGACGGCCGGGCATACACCGTCCAGGTCGACGACTACGGCCCCTGTGCCTTCGGTCACTGGGCCGACACGGGGAGCACGAACGCGTCGAGGTCGATATCGATCATGGGCGACACCCTGCTAACCGCCGTCTACGAGTGCAACGACAAGGTCGCCTCCTGGAAGGCCACGACCGGTCTCCCGTACGAGGCGGCGCAGGTCGGGAGCACCTCGTGCGCGATGGACTCGAACTACGTCTACTGCGTCTCGGGCTACCTCTCCTACTACGCCCGCGCCTCGTCTTCGGGCATCGGGAACTGGTCGTCCACGACGGCGTACCCGAGGAACCCGGCGGTCGGGCCCACGGGGGTGACCGTCTCTCAGACGTGCCTGACCAGTTCCGGCTACATCTACTGCATAGGCGGCCAGGGAGAGGGCTCCGGCGCCCTGCCCTCCGACGCCGTGGTCTACGCGCCCGTGTCCTCGTCCGGGATAGCAGAGTGGATCGGCACGACCCACTATCCGACCCAGGGCTCCGTCACGTCCTGCGTCGCCTCGGGGGCGTACATCTACTGCATCGCGTCGTCGGCGACGTACTACGCCCACATCCTGCCGCAGGGTGGCGTCGGTCCCTGGAACCAGACCGCGACCTACCCAGGAAGCTTGCAGAGCTGCGTCGCGTCAGGGGGATACATCTACTGCATCGGAGGAAACACTACCTACTATGCCGCATCGTCCCCCGGCGGGGTCGGGGCTTGGACCGCCACCACGCGCTTCCCTGTTCAGCTCTACGGTGCCGCGTGCGCAGCCTCCCCGGGCTCCGTCCTCTTTTGCGTGGGAGGCTATTCCTCGGAGGTCGTGAGCCAGGATTTCGTGTACTACGCCTCCGTCTCTCCCTCAGGTGTCGGCAACTGGACGGTCACGGCGAGCTACCCAATCGGAAGCCCCAATCCGAACTACCCGATAGGCTGCTTTGTGCCAGACGGCTACGTATACTGCGTGGGCTACCAACCGTCGTACTTCTCGCAGATCTCGGGCCCGATGTCGTCGCTCATAGTCACCAGCCAGGACACGGACGGGGAGACGCTCTCCGGCCTCATCGCCGTCCTCAATCAGAGCGGTGACTTTATCGCCGCCACGGGCCCGACCCCGGCCAGTTTCAACCTTACCGACGGACAGGCCTACACGGTCGCGGTGGACGGCAACGGCACCTGCCGCTTCGACCGCTGGTACGATACGGGCAACACGACGGCCGTCCGGGACCTCTCGGTCGCCGACAACTCCGCGATAACGGCGGTATTTGCCTGCGCCGCCGCGACGACGACCACCTCGTCCTCCTCATCGACGAGTTCGCAAGTCACGAGCACCACTTCGTCGACGACAGGTTCGGGAACCGCGACGGCGTCCAGCAGCATGACGAGCACCTCCACGACGACGAGCACGACGTCCCCGCCTACGACCTCGGCTTCCTCCTCCGTATCTTCGGTGTCCAGCTCACCGACCGCATCATCGTCGTCGTCGACGGCGACCGCCAGCACGGCCTCCTCGCTCTCTTCTAGCTCGAGCCAGGCGTCCAGTTCAGCCCTTCCCGGCTCCTATGCGCTCCTCCTCGGAGCCTCGGGCCTCGTCGTCCTCCTCTCGATCGGCCTCTCGACGCGCAGGCGCGGGGGTCTCCCCACTGGACCCGGGTGAGCCGCTGATCCGAACACGCCGAGGATCCTGCGCGCCATTGCTTCGGACGCCCGGGACGGGAGGGTCTCGGCGGAGGCCTCGGCGGAGGCCTCGGCGCGGTCCGCACGTAAAAACCGAGGAAACAACGGATCTTTGCTTCGGCGTTCGGACGAAACCATTGATTGAAGTCTCGGGCCGCTCGTGTCCGAGGCATTCGTATGAGCCGCAGCCCCCTCGCAGTTCCTCGTGCCCCTAATCGCGGTCCGTACCTAGCCGTTCATCGTCATGTGCTCGGCGTAACCGCACATCGTGCCCGGGTTCCCGTCCATCAGGCAGTACGAATGGCTCGGGCCCATGACGAGGCCGGGCGGGCTCGGCACATATACCGCACCGATGCCAAACCAGGCGTACGCCATCGAGGCCGAGCCGGGATATACGGGCGGCGGGCAACTCGATACGCCGTATTCCGGGGAACAGATGCTCATCGAAGCGAGCGATATCGACACCACGGGGAGCAGGAAGAGCACTAGGATGACCGCTGCCACCGCCGCCAGGCCCAGGGTCAGCTTAGCCGCCAGTTTCAACGGAAGCGACCGTCATGAGTGGGAGCTGGTCCCCTAATACGGCTTTGTCCGAACGGGCCGAGGCTCTCCCCTTTTTTGGCATATTGCGAACCTGCCGTACCCGTTCGTCCTGCGGGAGATGGTCCGGATGAGCCTGCCCTGTTCACCACCAACATGGACAGCGCGCCCAGGGCGAGCGCAAGGAGAGCGACGACGGCTATCCAGAACGCGTAGTCGATGAAGTAGTAGGCCGCGTTCACCTTGACGCAGTTGATGACGCCGAAGGTCACGCTGTCGCAGTTGGGGTTGTAGGACACGAAAGGATTCAGCGGCGAATGGCCGTTGAACAGCTCGGGATAGCCGGAAGAGCCGTTGTCCAAACCGTACGCGAGGAGGAGCAGGGTCCCGGCCGGGACCGACCCCCTCAGGATGCGCGAGCAGGACGCCGCGAGGGTCCGCCTCCCGGGCTCGATCCAGCTGGGCATCGCGTAGACGAGGGACCCGACGAGGGGCGTCCAGAAGGCCACGTTGTACAGCACGCTCTGGCCGTTGTAGTAGGGGCTGCCTGTGCACTGGCTCCCGGACGTGAATCCGCTCGGCGAGGTCGCGTTCGGGATCTGGACGCTGGTGCAGGAGTAGCTGACCTGGCTTCCCTGCTCGGGCGAGCCGTTGCCGGCGGTCGCCAGGTATCCCAGGAGCACGACGGCCGCGGTGACCGAGACGACCATGAGGAGATAGGTCAGCCTCCCCCTCTTCGCGAATCCCGACCCGGCGAGCAACAGGGTGAGGCTCGAGATGTACGCGACGGCCCCCACGAAGAGCGGGCCGAACCCGGACGGGTCGGAGCTGTAGACCGCGAAGGCGCTGAAGACCGCGAAGGCGGCGAGCGTGTGCTCGAGGCTGCGAAGGTCGCCCTGCGTGGCCATCTCGATAGATCAGCGTCCCGGCTCGTGGGCGCGCCGCCCCACTGGGGCCTGCGATGCGAAAGGCGCAGCGAAGACGACTGCAGGGGCGGCTGTCCAGCGCGGCCTAGAGCGAAGTCGACGGAGGCGCGCCCCGTCCCGGGAGCGGGACAAGGAAGCCCTCGCCGGCCGGCTGGCACCGAGGATGGCAATGGTGAGCACCGATCGCGGGACGATCGAGACGAGCGTCACCGCCACCTCCATGGGTTTCCTCATGGCTCGAGGTTGAGGTCCGCTTCTTTCATTTACGCTTTTATCCGAATCGTCCGACGGTCATCCGCAGTCCTCCGCTGCCCCGTCTGGACGCCGGACGCGACGATGAGGCAAACCAACTAACTCAGACGGGGCTGGGCAGCGCGTCGAGCCGACCGCGTCGCTGGGAAGCCCACAGCCACATCCCATCCCATGCGACGAGCGCCGCACCCCCGAGCACCGCCGTCGCGAAGGGGAACGAGTCCGGGCGCAGCCCCGATATGCACAGCGTGATGGCCGAAGGCCCGCACGGGTTGGAGTTCAGGTAGGCGAAGATCAGGCCCCACGCGCCCCACCCGAGCAGGGCGAAGCCGCCGATGAAGAGCGGAGAGGCGACGAACCTCCGTCCGAGCGCCGCGTAGGACAGAGCGACCGCGTAGGACAGAGCGACCGCGTAGGACAGAGCGACCGCGTAGGACAGAGCGACCGCGTAGGACAGAGCGACCGCGCCCGCCACGGCGGCGACGAAGGCACCCACGTAGGCGGGGTTGAAGCCGCCGAAGCACTGCGTCCCTCCTGCGGTGGGGCTGCACACGAGGAGCCAGACGTAGGTGAGCCTGGGCAGCACGACGAGCGTCGCCGCGAGCCCTCCGAAGAGGAGGAGCGCCCCCAGCGCACCGAGGCCGCGCCTTCGCATGGTCGACGAAAGGCGCCGTCCACGATTAATAGTTATGTCCGAACGGCTCGCCTAGGGCTTCTTGCGAAGACCTCGCGCGCCGCCGTGCGGGACAGCGGATGCTCTCGAGCGCCCTAATCCACGCTGACGTAGTACACGATCGAAGCTCCCTGAATGGCTATCGCGACCTGTGGGCTGACGTTCGTCGAGAACCATGGGTTCGGCGTCGGAGTCGTCCACGTGAACTGCAGGGTGTTTAGGTGGTAGGTCAGGTTGTAGGGGTGGAATGTCTCGGTGGACCCGTTCGGAAAGGTTACCACGACCTCCCCGAAGAAGATGCCCACCTGCCCGCCCGAGACAGCCGTCCGGGTACCCGCCGAAGGTGCCGTGGCGTTGTACGACATGGCGATCGTGGTGCTGGGGTTGAAGGCCACCAGGCTGCCGTTGGTCAGCCGGATGGTGCCGCTCGTCTCGCCGTCCGGCGGATACAGGAAGGCGAATACGACCCCGTGGAAGGTCGTATAGGTCCCGTTCAGGGTGGGGCTGTCCATCGGGAGGTACCAGTACTGCCTTCCGTCGAGGACCGTGGTCGCGCTCCCCAGCTCGCCGGAGAGGCTCTCTATCTGCTGTTGCTGAAAGACCGCCGCTGCCGACAGCACGATCACGAGGACGAGGAGGCACGCGACGATGGCCTTGAGGGCCGGAGCACGAAGAACGCGTCTACCGGACGCTGCCCCGCCTGACTCGTTCCTGCTCAGGTCTATTATGCGCAGGGCCTCCTTCCCATCCTCGGTCAGGGCGTACGCCCCGCTCGCGTCGGTACTGACGAGATGGCTCAGCTTCCCGAGGTGGAACTGCAGGTGGCCGCTGCTCTCTATGCCAACGGCCTTCTTCAGCTCGTTGAAGCCGAGCGGCCCCGTCTCCAGTATCCTGAGGATCCTGATCCTGACGGGGTGGCCGAGCGCCTCGAACACCTCTGCCCTGGCCTCGTTGAAGCCCGAATCAGGGTCTGACAAGATGCGTCACGGCCGGGACGAAAAAGTTTCGATATAATGCCTCGTTCGTAGACCGCAGGCCGTGGGGGTGGAAGACCCGGTCCATGAGCGTAGACCTATGATGGCGGTTGGCATCTCCCGGCGTCGACGTCATCCACTCCGCCGGGCGCCGCTGGCGGCTCGCGCCCATCCGCACGCCAAGGCCAAACCGGTGAATCTGGGAGAAGCGACAGAAGGGATCGGGCGCCTCCCGGTAGGCGTCGAGCGCGCGGATGCCAGATCGTTGTGACGACCATTGGTGATCGAAGGGCCTCACAACGGTTGAAGGGCCTAGCCGGCCCCCGGCGCGGTTCGCACGCAGAAGCGTGGCCGAGCCCAGGTCGTCGGGTGCTGACGGTTCCCGCTGATTCGAGCTCATGAGCGCCCTAGATGGCTGATCGACCAGGCGGCCTCGGGGCCCGGTCCGGTTCGCACGTAGAAGCCCGGAACTCGCTGGACGGTATCTCCGATGAGGATTGAAGCTTCAGCCTGCGGACGTGCGTGCAGCTGCCTATAGTTAGTGTGATGGTTGCGAAGCGGTCGCGCAGCTCAGGCGGCGACGGCCTCTTCTTCTTCGGCGTCCATCGGCGCTGCCTCTTCTTCCTCTCCTTCTGCTGCTACCGCCGCCTTGATGTCCGGCGTCAGCTCGACCACCTCGATCTGGGTGAGCATGGGGAGCTTGGCCTTGGCCGCGTGGAGCGCCTTCTTGCCCAGCGCGAGGTCCGCAGTCTTGACGTGCAGCTCGAGGACCGTGGTGCCGATGTCGACGCGGGCCGCGACGCCGATGGGCTTCCCGAAGGCCTTGCGCATGCCCTCCTGGAGCCTGTCTGCGCCTGCGGTGGCGATCATCTTGTTCTCGCGCATGACGATGTGCGGGTACGTGCGGACGACGAGGTAGTAGCCCTCCTCGCCGAGCGAGACGAGCTTCTTGTTGGCGGCGACGCGGGCGGACTCGAGGGCGTTGGAGCGGATCTGGACCCGGCCCTTGGAGACGAGCTTGACCATGAAGGCGTAGTCGGTGCTGTACTTGCCGGTGGTGAACCTGGCTATCTTCGGGTTGGGGGTGCCCGGCGCGTACTTCTTGGTGTATGCTTGCGACTTAACTTGGCGGTAGTTGGAGCCGTGCGTGGTCGATTGCCTCTATTTTCCTCGCCGAGCCTCGGCCGTTTAAATATACTTCGGTGGCACTCGTGATGGTTCTGGTACGTTGCCAGGGTATAGCGCCGGACCGTCTTGCTGTTAAGAATCTGGCATAACTCATCTCTCGGTCACGCTTTGGCGGGATTGCTCGTCAAGAGGGGGCGATGTAGATAGAACGTGCGCATCGGGCCAAGGTCAAGCGGATATGGAGAGTCCATAAAGCGTCAGTGGGAAGGTGGATGCCGGGGCAATTGAACTCGGAGACAGCCTGCCCCGGATATTGCGGCGGATGTCTCGAAGATAAGGGAGAATCAAAGCTCTCGTTAGATCTAAACCTAGTCACGCTAGATTACAGCAGCCGAGGCAGAATTTTGCTGCGACTGCTCGCCTAGCCTAGAAGGGCCCCCTGAACTGGGGCGACCTAGGGTAAAGCTTGGCGCATTTGAGTCATGAATTCCCTACCCGTTTCGGTATTTATGCCCCACAAAGGGAAGGGCCTGGTTCCTTCTCCTCCCAATGAGTTCGAGGGTTCTGGACCGAAGCGGAACATATGATTATTCATGTGGAACTGAGCTTTTGAGTCCAAGTCTCGTTGTTAGCTCTTCGAGGGTATCCGAAGTGAGAAATATCCTCAGCCTTCGAGAAAGATTGACGCCGACCGTTCGCCGGCACATACAACGCATACACTTAAGCAGAGACAGATGTTGCGCCTTTTGATTTGTGATGCCTGAGCAGACCGAGGAGGCACTCGAATTAGGTTTCTTCGACAGGCATTCGGCGTTTCTTTGTCTACTAGTGACGTTCTTTCTCCTGATCTACACTACCGGACTACTCCTCGTGTGGTGGGGTTTGACTCTAGGAACGCAAACCGAGATTGTTACCGGGGCTTATCTCGTTGTCTTCCCTACCTTTCTGGCATTATTGAATTCATTCGCACCAATCCGCCGAAATGTGGTCTTCGACCGGGTTCATGTCAAGACTTACCCGACGTGGCTTCTACTGAACGAGACATTCCGACTAATCACTACTATCGACGTAATGATGGCGGGGGCTTGCGCCTTCGTCCCTGCATTGTTCGCCTTCTCTACCGCTGTTAGGCCGGGGCTCTTCACCGTCGACAAAGTTGCTCTCGTCTGGTCAACAATGGCAGTTCTCGCTCTCTTTTCGGTAATCTATGGTCGGAGCTTGATGCAGATTCTCGGTATGAAATATGAGACGTTTCCGGGAAGGTCACTGCTTGGCGCGTCAGCATATGCCGCGCTTGCGTCGTTTATGTTCAGGAACCGCAAGAATCAAGGCTTGGATTATCTCATGCCCGCTCTCAAGCACGCCGAGTCGGTTCTTTCCGCCAGGGGGTCTGAACTGGAAGACATCCTCTCAACCCGTCTAGCCGTGGAATCTATTTTTGATGGTCCTCTTTCCGAGCTTCTGTTCGAGCGTCTGCGAGTTCTTGCTGACGACCTCGCCAAGCTCCCCAACCTATTGGAGCTTCCAGCCGACCTGAGGAGGTTTCTAACTGAAATCAAATGGCCTCGAGAAATCAAACCGGTTAAACGCAGAACCTACGGAATCCAATGGTTTGCGGCTACAGCGACAATAACTGCCGCGGTCGTCGGATTGGCCACTGTGCTTGTCCAGGCCTCGGGGCAAAACTCGTTTGCAAATGCTATCCTTACTCCTGCGTCAGTCCTCCTTATCGGCGCAGTAATCGTGTTCATAGCTGTTGGGTTTGTTTATTACAGTCTCACACAAGATTCGGTGGATTCTCGAGTTATCGACGCCTTCGAGAAAGACCTCATTCTCCGTTCGGAAGTTAAGCTTGGAAAACGAACTACCTTGAGCACCATCGCTCTCATTCCCAAGACGATAGCTGCAGCGTTTACAGCCGTCCTGGCCGTCCTCTTGGGATTCTCACTGGGAGCAGCTGCCCTCGTGTCTTATCTATACGAAGGACGCTTGCCGGGATATACTCCAGAGGTCTACATCGTCGCTATAGTGTTCTTCATGGTCTTCCTGCTTATGGCCTATGCTCTCATTAGAAATCTGAGGCAAGAGTTCAGGTCGAAAAAAGAACCAGAGCCAAGCCCGGCTCAAATTGATGCAACTAACGCCGCAAGATCGTAGGTCGCAGCCGACACCTCGACGGATGCACTTTCGCAACGAACTCCGTCGGGCCCACCTCCGTTCGGGTTCGAGTCCCTTGTACCCCTCGCGCTTTTGTTGCTGGTTTGAGGTATGCCACTACGTATTCGCGGTCAACATAAACACCAATACGTTCGAGTCTTCGCAGACGAGAAATCCATTCACCACGCAGGTCGTGTCCAAAGAGAAGACAATTCGAGGTACACGCAAGCCGCCTGCTTCGCGCCTTTACGATTGTCGCGAGAGTTCTGGTCGGCGGTGTTGGGTTTCCGTGAAGGCAAACGCGCTCGTCTTGACCGCTGATAGGCTGAGGAGGAAGCCAGCGATGGCCAGGACGAACCCTAGGACAGCGGGGTCAATGAGGCTCAATCCTTTCCGGAGACCGCCACCATATGCGTCGTTGAGACCCAATTCCAAGGCGAAAAATCCGAGAAGTGTCATTCCGGCGCCACGGATTGCGATTGACGTCACCCGGGATGGCTCCCCGGTATCGATCGAGAAGCCAGATTTCAGGATGACAACCACGGCGGCAAGGGATAGGACGGCGGCCGGGAGTATCTGGAGCCAGTAGATCGAGTTCAGGCCCATGAAGAGATACGCTGTGTCGAGTAGGTATATCGCGCCGCCGATGAATGCGAGGATTTTACCGACGGACATCAG